>JAKLDS010000004.1 GCA_022703375.1 Deltaproteobacteria bacterium
TTCTATCTCCTGTAAGAAGTCCATAGACGCTGATGGCAGTCAGAGGATTGCCATCTTTCCCGCATATAGCGTTACCATGAACCTCTCCTATTATTGTTATAGCGCCCGAAGTTATTCCATTAGTCCGGACATTGGCCTTTTCCGTGCGCGTTGCGGGATCATATGGCCCCAGGCGCGAATCATAGCTGTCAATAATGGCTCTGGAGGAAATCTGGATACTTTCAACGGCAAAGACATCCTGACTGAACCTGATGCTTTCGATTGCAAAGGCGATTTTTTGCTTCGCCTCCATTGCAGTTCCTTCATTGACAATCCCCGTAGATTCCACAAATGTTCTTTTATCAATCTGGGTAACATCAACTTTCAGATGGAATTTACTGCCGTTGGATAAAGTAAATGTCTGGTTATTGAGATCAGCAATCGGTTGTGTAACACCGGCAATGTTGGCATTATTGATAACCATTGTTGCATACTGCCGGCCCGCCTGAGCGAGGTAATATGCTTTTTCCCGGTTACTGACAAACACCCCGGTAAATGAAGATGAGGAAAAAAAGTAAAGTATGCCGGCGCCCAATATTGCGGTAATAACCATGCCGATAATTATTGTAACAATCGCCGCCCCGGCGGAATTATTTTTCATCTTTCTCCCCTGTTACGTCATTTTCGTTTCTTTTAAATGATACTTGAATACTTTCATCATAATTAATAATTTCTTCACAGCTTATGTTCCCGTTAATATATTAAAAGAAGGAGCCACCCGGGCTTTAAATTCAGCTGGCGTAGTTTCGTACCCCGTTATTACAATATTGACTTCGATTATTCTGGTGTTCGCCGAAAAGGCAGTTGCTGACACGTTATAATTATCATAATAGGCCAGGGAAAAATTACTGACTTTATCAGTCAGGGTAAAACCATCGAACAGCAGATTGTTGCCGGCGCCCGCCCAGGACAAGGTATGGTTTACCGCCACCGCGTCCTTGTAGGAGGTGAATGTTATACTGGTGGCAGTTGCGGCGGCGAGAGAGACTGTTTTAACATTGTTCAGCTCTTTTTGTATTTTGGTAATGGCGATTTGCCCTTTTTGCATTGTCTCATTGTTAACACTGGCAAAGAAATAGCTGTTAACCAGATAGACGCCGGACATACCGACTAAAGCGGCCACAATGCCAATCAGCAGCAGCGATATGATAATTTCAACCAGCGTAAAGCCATTTTTATTTATTTTTCTGCTCATCATACTCTCATTGCGTAACTATCAGGGTCAGTAATATGGTTAATGTTTCCCCCGCATCATTTTTTATGCTTACCTTCAAAATATTTTGCGGGTCACCTGTGTCAATTGGCGCTTCGGCATTGCCGACAAATTTTATAAAATCATTATTAACCAATGTATAGGCGCCATAGCCGGCAGGCGGCTCTTGTTGCGATGCCGGATCGCTGATCTTTGTTTTAATGCCGGCCAAATTAGTCTTATAGTTTAAATTATAATCCGTGAAGATGTTTTCCATGACTTTCTGCAGCCTGAACGTATCTCTGGAGCGGTTCAACAGGGAAGAGCTTTTCGTGTACGACGTATTAGAGTACGTAAACATCATCACCGCCAGTATCCCCGCCATTACTATTGTAATGATGACTTCAATCAGAGTGAATCCTTTATTATTTTTTCGGCAAAATTGTTTCATGGGATAAATCCTGTATTTTGTGTAACTGTAATTGTCCGGGAGGAAGTCCCATCGCTGATATTAATAGTTGCATTTCCAGTCAGGGGAATGCCCGCTGCATCAACCGGGGTTCCCCATACATTGTAAGTGATAGCCGTTCCAGCTCCAGTTGTAATGGAAACTCCGTCCGGAAAATTATGCGTCGGCGAATTTTCACCCGGCAAATTAGTAGTCGCGTTAACTCGATCTTTCTGCAAAGTATAGGAATTAGCGGAAAGCGATATTCCCCAGGTGGTATTATTAACACCATAAGTTGTATCGGCAGCGGACAATGCACGAAACTGGGCATAATGCAGATGCGCTTTTAATATCTCTGTCTCGGAAGCAACCCTGTAAGGAGTAGTTGAAGTAAAACGTGATACGGCAATTACGCCGATAACGGCGACAATAAAAATAACGGCGATAATCTCTATTGCCGAAAATCCGCCCGGATGTTTTCTGATCGTTTTATAATATTTAATATTCATCATGTTTACGTCCGACGGTAAGATTATCATGTTTAAATATTTTCCTCCAGCCGGAACTGCGATTATATTTTGGGGTGAGAACAGATTATGCCTTATTAATTATTATATCGGCGCTGCAACACAAAAATCAAGCTGAATACCAGAAGCAATTGTAATGAAACCTACCTCCTTTAGCTTATCCTGTGGGGACATGGCGCCGCAGATAGCTGTTAAATTCTTTTTCGTAATTATTCATAATTAATGTCAGATAATTTATGCTTTTTTCGATAGACATCAGATAAAGATTTCCCTCTATGCCGCACCTTTGCCGGAAATGGTTCTCCAGATAATGATTGATATCCTTCATATCCGTATATAGTTTCTGCCGCACCGATTCATAATAATCTACGGCATGGATCAGCAAATCCTTTTCGCTGTTGAAACAGGCGATGTTCGCCTTTTTAAATTCATGATACAGGAATATCAGTCTTTCCAGATAATAGCGGTCGGCCAAACGCCCCAGCAAATTGGCGGCATAAAGCACTTTTGCCGGCATTTCCGCAAAAGTGTCCGATAATTTAGTTACTTCATCTTTTGAATACTCCGCCGAACTCAGCAGAATTTTTTCAAACTTTTTCCCGGAATTATGTAAAAACGGTTTACCTTTTACGTAAAGTTTGATGAATTTAACCGTTCTTTTAATGTAGTCATCTGTTGACAGTTTATTTAATTCCAGCTTATCTTTTTCATGCAGGAAAAAACCGGCATCATTCATCAATGAACCGACAAGAATAATACCAATCTCCTCCGCGGAATATTTATTTCCTGCCAAAGCTGCGCCGTGCAAAATTCTGGCTGCAGAGAGGAAACAGCCGGCTGTGCTTAAAAAATCATGATAGCGGGAACTGCTGCCGCGATAGCCGGAATATTCACCGCGAAATAGTTTTTCGACATCATGGAAAACAGATTTCAGATGAGCGCCATTATAATCGGGAGCGATTGCTGTTATAATTTGCTGAGCTTCGGCAAAAATAGCCTGCGGATCTTTCATGTTAATAATTTCACTTAACTGGTTTTTCCTTGATCTCATTTGCCGCGTCTCCCGTTCTCATCAAGTCTGGTAAAATTTCATTTCCGTCAACTCCACACAAGTCAGTTTTCCGCCGTAAGCCGCTCCCGTATCTATGCCTATTTTATATCTATCAACCAGCGGCTGTTTAAAGGGGGTGTGTCCGAAAACAATCAGCTTGCCAAACTGATGAGATTTGTCAATAAATTCATCCCTGATCCACAGTATATCTTTTTTCTTTTGTTCAGAAAGCGGAATTCCCGGCCGCAAACCGGCATGGACGAAGATAAAATTATCCTGCTCATAAGTAAGCTTTAAAGAATGGAAAAATTCGATATGGTCCTCCGGTATATTTATTCTGACTCCTGCCGCCGTTCTCGTCAGGCCATAGGAAAACGCGGTTACATTGCCGCCGTTCATGAAGAATTTTTCTTCATTAAGTCTTTTTACATAATAGTCCAGCAGCATCTCTTCATGATTTCCCAGAAGGCAAACCACATTCTTTACTTGTTCTCTGATGTTTATGACACAATCAACAACCGCCTTGGAATCAGGGCCACGATCAATGTAATCGCCGATAAAAACTAGAGTGTCACGCTCCGGCTTGATGTTGATCAGGGACATCATTTTATCCAGCTGATCAACGCAACCGTGAATATCGCCTATGGCAAATAACTTATTCAAAGAGAGCTTCCCCCATCGGCGTAATGACATTCCTGATTATGGAAAAAGTATACAATCAGGAGATATGTGTCAACTGAAAAGACGAAATATTTTAGCATGAGTTATTCCGGGTAAACCACTGAGGGTAAAAATACATAAAAAAAAGGGCGTCAGTAATTAACTGCGCCCTGCTGATTATTTGGTAGCGGGGATAGGATTTGAACCTATGACCTTTGGGTTATGAGCCCAACGAGCTACCAAGCTGCTCCACCCCGCGATATTCTGCAAAATCGTGGCTTTTAGACCACTATCTCTGTATTTTGTCAAGGAGTTATTTCTTATCTGTTATGTATCCCATAAACCGGTAAATTAGTTTGGCCGCCATAAAATCCGGCGCCACCATTCCCGGCAACGGCGCGAGTTCCACAACGTCGAAACCCCGTACCCGGCAATTTTGCGCCACCGTTTTCAAGATACTCAGGATGTCTTTCCAGTAAAGTCCGCCCGGCTCCGGAGTCCCCGTTGCCGGCATTATCGAGGGATCAAAAACATCGAGATCAATACTGACAAAGACATCGCCGCTTAAATCTCTGCTGATTGTTTTTACCGATGTTTTATTTTCCAATACATAATCAGCCGAATATGATTTGATTTTACTCTTTGGTAAGAATTCGGCTTCTTCTATTGTCATGCTTCTTATTCCCACCTGAACAAGTGGACAAACTTCCGCAATTCTTCTGGCTACTGAGGCGTGACTGTAGGGACTTTTCTGATAGCTTTCCCGCAAATCAGCATGCGCATCCAATTGCAACACCTTCAGTTTGGGGTATTTCTCCCGCACCGCCTGCACCGCACCGAAACTTATGCTGTGCTCTCCGCCCAACATTACTGGTATTTTATCCAGGGCGACTATCCGGGCGATTTCTTTACGCACGGCATTAACCATGTATTGGGGACCGCGCGCGTCTATCTCCAGGGGCAAAACGGTATGAATGCCCGCCCGATATGTTTCCTTCTTCAGTTCCTCGTCATAGAGCTCCATATTAGTGGATGCCTCAATAATCGCCTGCGGACCGCGCCTGCTTCCCGGCTGATATGTTGAAGTCAAATCATAAGGAACGGGAATAATCACAAAACGGGCATCTTTTAACGAATGCTCAGGATAAATGCCGCCGTAATTCATTTTAGAATCCTCCCTCATTGATATTTTTATAATCATTTTAAGAAGGGCGTCTCTAACATAACCGCAAAAAGATGTCCAGTTATTCCCGGTTGCTATTCTTCGGGAAATTTCTCTTGCAAAAGCGCCTAAAAGCCATTATAAATCCGTGCAGACATTGAATCTCAGCATCAGGAGTAATCATGAGGAAATACAGTTATCACATAACGTTTGCTATAGCAGCTATTATCATCGCTATTTTCGGTTTTCTTTATTTCGCCAATTATCTGGAACTGGAGAAACCGGCCATTAAATTAAATCAGGACATCAGCGCTATCGGTAAGCAGAAGCAACTAGCCATTACTTTCACTGATGGAGAAAGCGGCCTTTCTCAATTGACGGTGGAAATTATTCAGGATAATAAAGGCCGGATTATTTTTTCCGAAATAATTCCCGCTCGCGGCGTCAAGCTTAAAGATGCCTCGTTGACAATTGACACAGCGGTTCTCAAATTACACGACGGCCCGGCATCAATCAATATCACAGCAAAAGATTACGCACTTTTTAAAAATCAGTCAATTATATCGCAGACCGTCAAGATTGACACTTTACCACCGCAGATAAATTTGCTCAGCACAATTAATAATGTCAATCAGGGCGGCTCCTGTTTTGTCGCTTACCGGATATCCAAACCGGCAATCACGACTGGCGTTTATATTAACGATTATTTTTCCCCCGGTTTTACGACAATTACTGATAATAAGCCGACTACTGTCGCATATTTTGCCATACCGTTGGACGCTTCCCGGACAAATACAAAAATTACTGTTTTCGCCCGCGACAACGCGGGAAATGAAACCATTGCCGCCCTCCCCTTTCAAATCAAAGAGAAGAAGTTTCGCGCTGATAAAATGAACCTGAGCGATAATTTTTTGCAGCAAAAAATGCCGGAATTTCAGGCGATGGTTCCTGAGCTCCAGGGAAAAACTCCTCTGGAAGTTTTTATCTATATCAACGGTAAAATGCGCAATGATAATTTTCAGATTATTCAAGAAATATGTCAGAAATCAGCGGCAAAAAAATTCTGGGAAGGCACTTTTCTGAGAATGCCCAAAGCCAAGCCAATGGCTCTATTCGGCGATAAGAGATCATATATCGTCAACAATCAGATTGTTGCCCACTCCGTTCATCAAGGCGTAGATCTGGCTTCTACTGCCAGCGCTCCCATTGAAGCTGCCAATAACGGATTGGTTCTGTTTGCCGCTCCGCTTGGTATTTACGGCAATTGCGTGATTATTGATCACGGTCTGGGATTACTCAGTCTTTACAGCCATCTCTCCGTCATTAGTACAAAACCGGGAAAAATGGTAAAAAAGGGGGAATTTCTCGGACATTCCGGCAAAACCGGCCTGGCGGGTGGAGATCATCTTCACTTCAGCATCATTGCCGGCGGCCAGTTTGTTAATCCTCAGGAATGGTGGGATCCGCACTGGATTAACGATAATATAACCGGAAAAATGATTTTCTGATTCTCATAAATTGACGACCTCATAAAAAAGCTCTCCCGCATTCGCGGGATTTCACGCCGGCAAGGCGTACATGGTTCGACAGGCTCACCATGACAGGCAATTGGCGTTGAGCCCACCCTGAGCTTGACGAAGGGTCGCAACACCGACGGATGCAGTGCAACGCAGCATATGGGCTTTTGACGTGGCCGTTAATCAGCTTTTGTTTATATCCCTGTGATAAACATTCGCAATGTAATTCATCTGTGCGAAATGGGTGCAAAATTCGTTGGCCATAACCACTGAACGATGTCTGCCACCGGTGCAGCCGAAAGCAATATTCACCCTGACCTTGCCTTCTTTTTCGTAAAGGGGAACAATGTAATCCATCAGGCTCAGCATTCTGGTCAGAAATTCCCTGCTTTCCGTATTTGTTAAAACATAATCACGCACAGTATTGTTGTGGCCGTCAAAATTTTTCAAATCTTCAATAAAATAAGGATTGGGTAAAAACCGTACGTCGAAAACCAGATCGGCATCCGCCGGCAAGCCGTAACGATAACCGAAAGACAACACATTAATAACAATCTTTTTATGACCGGAGGCTGGCAGATAACCGCGTTGCACCGCATCTTTGAGCTGGTGGACGTTAAATGATGTGGTATCTATTATTCTATCCGCCATCTTCTTTACTACGGATAACTTTTCCCTTTCCATCATTATGCCATCCATGATGGAACCTGTTTCGCAAAGCGGATGGGAACGTCTTGTTTCACTGAATCTGCGCAACAGAGCGTCGTCGGCTGCATCTAAAAAAAGGATTTCAATTTTGAATCCCTTGTCTTTGAGCCGGTTGAAGATGCGGTGATTTTTTGTGAGAAAACTTCTTTCCCGCAAATCCATCACCATTGCCACTTTTTTAATATCCGGCGATGAAAACATGGTGATTGTAAGAAATTTGGGAAGCAGGACTACAGGAAGGTTATCAACGCAGAAAAAACCGATATCTTCCAGGGCGCGCAACGCGGTGCTTTTGCCCGAACCGGAAAGGCCGGTAATTATGACAATTCGCGGATTTTTCATTGTGCAACCCCAATTCTGAAAACGCAACGGAGGGTCTGATACCCCGTGGCAAGCTCATCGAATATATTTCTAAAGCTTGCTTTGCATTTCATATCCGTGGTTTATCCATCTCGATTATTTTTTTTACTGCTTTTTTTAGCAGATTTTTATTTAAATATCCAGAAGATGGAATTCTCAGGCTAATTATTGGAACTTCCAAACCGAGAATTATTTTCTTTCCTGCAACCATGGAAGAACGGACATTTTCAGTCCTCTGTGCTTCAATTATTGCCGCCAGCACTGTGGATTTTTTCACTTTTTTTGCTGCAAGTAACTTTCTTACCGCAATAATACCGGTTTTGTCTGTATGTAGTAAATTTCTAATTTTGGAATGGCCGCAGGCGGTTAGTTTGCCATTACGATTGCGGCAAACCAGAGCCAGATCATCAGCAACCCAGAAATGATCATCACTAATCAGATCAAGCGCTGCCGTTGTTTTACCGATACCACTGACGCCGGTGATTAAGAGGCCTTTGCCGTACGCTTCCAGCAACACACCGTGTAGACTTGTCCGATTCTGTTTTTCCCTCATTGCCGCTTTATGAATGAAAAAAACTTTTTAGACTATACAGGCGTCATCCTGATCAATAATCAGCTTGTACAAATCATCTTGCGATTTGGCTTCCAGTAATGCCTTACGGAAATTATCCATTTTCAGCATTTTTGATATTTTAGCCAGAGCCTTTAAATGTTTTCCCGCGGAATTTTCCGGGGCCAGAAGCAAGAAGAAAATATGCGCCGGTTTGCCATCCATGGATTCAAAATCAACACCTTCGTGGCTGCGGCCGAAGGCAACAATTAAATCATTAATATTATTTATTTTGCCATGAGGAATGGCAATTCCCTGGCCGATGCCTGTCGAACCCAGTTTCTCTCTTTGCAACAGCACCTGAACTACTGCTTCCTGATCCAGCTTAATTCCAGATTGAATAATAATATCAACCAGCTCAGCCAGGACTGCCTTTTTTGTCCTTGCCTTGATATCGGCGTTGACCAGCTCTTTTTTCAATAAATCAGCTAATTGCATAAAATTGACGCCTTTAACTATTTGTTTCAACCAGCGTATAATTACCGTCATCCCGGCGATAGACAATGCTGACGTTTTCCGAAGAAGAATCGCGGTAAATTACAAACATATTATTGCTTTCTTCCATTTCCATGACTGCTTCGTCAATAGACATCGGTTTGAGCACTACTTTGCGAGTTTCCATAATGCGGCTTGCCACGGATTCGTAATTTTGCTCTCTATCCCCGCCCTTAACCTCACCATGTCGGATACTTCTTGGTTTATGATCTCTTATTCTTTCTCTTTGTTTTTTCAGCTGTTTCTCTATTTTAACAATACAACTGTCCACTGCCAGATGCATATCTTTTGCTTCTTCCTTGGCATTGACGTTCAAACCGTTGGCAGTGAGATTGATTTCCGCAAAGTTCCTGAATTTCTCAGTGGAAAGGATGATATGCGCTTCGGCGGGCATATCCAGATATTTCTTCAACTTCAGAATTCTTTCTTCCGCATACACTTTCTGCCAGTTTTCACCTTCGCCGTTTCTGAAAGTTACCGAAATTTTCATGTTTATTCCTCCCTGATTTTATTATACTTATCCGTCACAAACTTTACACTGATTCGCAATCAACCTTCGGCAACAAACGCCAGTTGGTATAAAGATGTAAAAAGCAAATGTCAATCTGTTTTTTAACATCATATTAATAATCGCCATCCTCAAAGAAGGACTTTAAAAATATTTCTTCCTTTTCGACGACGGCAATATACCCATCATCTCTCTATATTTGGCAATGGTACGCCTGGCAATATCAATCCCCTTTGTTTTCAGCAGGTCAACTATTTCACAATCGCTGTATGGTTTTTTGGGATCCTCCAGCGCCACTATTTTTTTGATTTCCTCTTTGACACTTTTCGAAGCGATATTGTCGCCGCTGGTTCTCGCAATAGAACTGCCGAAAAAATATTTCATTTCATAAATGCCGCGCGGAGTATGCATATACTTGCTGGTCACAACCCGGCTGATTGTCGATTCATGCATTTCCACGTCGTCGGCAACATCGCGCAGAACAAGCGGTTTAAGAAAATCAATGCCTTTATCAAAAAATTCCTTCTGAAATTTAACGATACTTTCCGCAACTTTATAAATTGTTTTTTGCCGCTGCTGAATACTTTTAATAAGCCAGGTGGCTGATTGCACTTTTTCTCTAATATACTTTTTTCCATTTTCCTCAGCATCGCTTTTCCCTTCATGTCCGCACAAACCGGCCATTACTTCGCGGTAAAAATTGCTTATCCGCAATCGCGGCAATCCGTCGTCGTTGAGGATAACTTTATACTCATCCCCTGTTTTCACTACATATACATCGGGTATAATGGACTGTACCTTATCTTCAAAAAACCGGCTGCCGGGTTTGGGATCCATGTTGCTGATTAAGAGGATTGCTATCTCGACATCGCGCAGAGGAACTTTCATTTTACGGGCAATATGGACATAGTTCTTCAATTCCAGATCTTTCAGATAATCCCTGATGATAGCTTCAATGATTGAATTTTTCACACCCAACAGTCTTGCTTGAATCAGCAGGCATTCCTGCAAATTGCGGGCTGCTATCCCCGCCGGATCGAATTCCTGAATTCTTTGCAAAACCGCTTCCACAAAATCCGGTGCAACATCTTCCAAACCGGCGATTTCTTCGATTGTCGCACACAGGTACCCATTCTGATCCAGATTGCCGATTATCTGGCTGCCGATGCGTATTTCATCTTCGGTGAAAGGCGAAAGCTTCATTTGCCACATCAAATGATTGGTTAAGGACTGGCTCTCCGAAAGCATATTGTCCCAGGCCGGGGCATCACCGTCTTTATGCTCATAACTGACGCCGACCGGACCGTAATCTTCCAGGTAACTGCTCCAGTCAAATTCTTCGCGTCCATCGCCCTCACCGGTCAGCTCTTCTGTTCGTTCAACAGCCTTGTTGTCTTCTTTTTCGATTGACTGGACATCTTCGGCAACTTCGGAATGAATTTCTTCTTCGGTTCCTTCCTCCGGCAAAGTTTCTTCCAACAGAGGATTTTCTTCCATTTCCTGATTAATTGTATCCACCAATTCCAAGCGGGAAAGCTGCAGCAGTTTTATGGCCTGCTGGAGCTGGGGGGTCATTATCAGTTGTTGAGAAAGCCTTAAATTTTGTTTTAATTCAAATGCCATTTCATTATTCCAACTAATTTACAATAATAATCACAGAACAAAATCTTCGCCGAAATAAAATTTCCTGGCCAGTTCACTTGCGGCAATAACATCAGGATTGCCTTCAACAAGAATTGCCCCTTCATTAACAATATACGCCCTGTCGCAACAGGAAAGCGTCTCCCGCACATTATGATCTGATATAATGATTCCTATTCCTTTATTTTTCAGTTTACCAATGATTTTTTGAATATCGGCAACCGCCAGCGGATCAATGCCGGCAAAAGGCTCGTCCAAAAGAATATATTTGGGTGACGTAACAAGCGCTCTGGTAATTTCCACCCGTCGTCGCTCACCTCCGGAAAGGGAATAGGCGTGGTTCTTAGCCAGGGCAGTGAGATCAAGCTCGGCCAGCAGCTCTCCGAGCCTCTCGCGTCTTTCTTCCTCATGCAAATCGAGTGTTTCCAGAATAGCCAGGATATTCTCTTCCACTGTCAGCTTGCGAAAGATAGATGGTTCCTGCGGCAGATAGTTAAGACCCCTTCTTGCCCTCTTATACATCGGATAGCCGCTGATATCCTCGCCATCGAGGAAAATCATCCCCTCATCAGGCTTTACCAAACCGACTATCATATAAAAAGTCGTGGTTTTCCCTGCACCGTTGGGCCCCAGCAATCCGACCACTTCTCCCGGCGAAATAGCCAAATCAATCTGATTTACTACCTTTCTTTTATGATAAATCTTAACTAAGCCCTTCGCTGATAAATTACCCATATTTTATTTCTTCACTTCATCCTTGTCTTCCGGGTAAACTTCCATCCAGACTTGTTTGCCTTCACACCTTTCAACTGTTCCGCGATCTTCATTAAGATAAATAATTACCTTGCATCCTTTTACCGTATTTCTGTTTTCTTTTAAAACCGGATTTCCCGTCATGACAATCTGACCGGTATCCTGATAATAAACTGCCTCATCGCCTGTGGCAATTCTTTTCAGTTGAGTTACCACAACATTCCCCTTGGCTTCAATTCTATCCAGATCTCCGGTGCCTTCAATTCCTTTTGGTCCTATTTTCTCTTTCTTAACAGCTTCTTTCTTGTAATACAAAGTCAGTTTGTCTGTTTGCAGAACAACATCGCCCTGCTTGGCTACAGCATGCCCGGAAAAAACAACCATCTTCGTTTCGTTATAGGCATCCATTTTGTCCGAGGTAATTTCTATGGGCTCTTTTTTGTTGAATTTATTTTTAACAGGTGAATTATCCCGGGCATCGGCGATAAAAGCTGCAAACAATATTATCATTAAAGCAATCAAATATATTTTTTTTCTGTTCATTGTATTTTTCGCTTATTTAATATTCGCCTTTATTGCCGAACTAAGATTCAGTTCCCCGGTATTCATGTAAAGAGTCAAACCCACACCTTTAATTTTCATGGTTTTGCTCTCCATCATCACGGGAGCTTCCGTATAAAACTTTTTTTCCGCATCGCTGTAATTCAAATGATCAGTGGTAAAACGATCTCCCGTCTCCGATACGATAACGACATTACCGCTAATTTCAATGTTTTTCTTATCAGTCAGCATTTTGCCTTTATCACCGGTCATCGTATAAATCTTTTTTTCCTCGGTCGTTAATTTAATCTGAACTTTATCGAACAGAGCATAATTCTCCTTTTTGTAATATTTGGCTGTCTGAGCTTTAACTTCCCATTTGGAATTGCCTTCTCCGACTTCCGTGAAAACAAAATCCCTGATTTGCAGATCAACCTGGTCGGGCAATATTTTCAACAGTGCCGACGCCTTGTTTTGGGCAGTTTTTATTGCCATAAATACAGCAATTGTCAACACGACCAAAAAAATACATATAGATGATATAATTATCTTTTTTTTACTGAATTTAATATTTTTCAATCAATGGACTTCTTTCCGGCTTGCATTTTGCTTATTTTATAGCATTGAGATTCAAATATGTAAAGATATAATGAATTTAATGCAGCTAAAAAACAGCTGGCCGGCAGGAAATTGATAAGATTTAAAGACAACTTTTCGGCTTTATTTTTATTTGTGAAATAACACCAGATAACAACTGCTCAAATACTTTTCCTGTAACTGATACAGTTTTATCCAGCATACAGAGGGTAATAATAAAATTATCTGGAATATTTTATGGACATAACATCATTCCTTGCATCTGCGGCAAAAGTCTGCGTAAAAAAGGAAACTAAGGAAACTGTGGAAGATGATACCGTTATCTCGTTTTCGTTTATTTTATTATCAGGACCTGACCGGGTATCAATGTGTCATCAGCCGATAGCTTGTTCATGTCCATAATTCTGGCCACACTGATATTATTCTTTCTGGCGATGATGGATAAATTTTCTCCTCGAGTTACAATATGCTTATTATTTCCCAGCTTTTCCAGATCAACGGCGTTAAGCGTTTGATTAGCTATCTGCATTTTCTTTTTCGAGCTTCTATCTTCACTTTTTTCTTCGCTGTTAATGGCTTCCGCACCGGATAACTTCAGCTTCTGTCCAACTCGGATAGAATTGCTTTTTAAATTATTCAGTTCTTTTATCTGGGCAGGAGAAATATCAAATTTCTTTGCTATTAATAAAATAGAGTCCCCTTTTTTAACTTTGTAAATCTGTCCCGCTGTCAACGGCTGGTTTTGTTGGACTTTTGCTGTTTTAACCTGCAGCTTACCTTTCACCACTCTGGTTTGACGAATGATGGGAATCCTGATTTTTTGACCTGCAACCAGGCCTTTTTTAGCGCTCACTCTATTATACGAAATTATCGAAGAAGATGAAACTCTGTATTTTTTGGCAATACTGGCAATTGTATCACCCTTTCTTACGCGATGTCTGACAAAGACTGTTCGGACAGATGCAAAATGCGGCTTTTCACTTTCCGGTATCTCGGCCGCCACCATATTAAATCGGCTTAACAAATCGGCGGGAATTTTTAAATCATATTCCCTGTCCGGAGTTATCCGGTATCTCAATTCGGTATTCAGGCTGGTAAGCAGATCCTCGGATACTTCCAGTTTGGCGGCAATATCCTGGAGCTTCATTATCCTATTAACCTTAACTTTCTCATACTGCTTTTGTTTTTCAGCAACACCGGCCAGATCCATCCCGTATTTACCGGGATTTTTAATAATATGAAGAGTTGCCAGAAAACGGGGAACATAGCGCGCCGTTTCCCGCGGCAATTGATTGTAAAGGTCCCAGAAGCGATCGAAGTAATTGACATGCTGCCTTGATATGACTCGCATTACCCTTCCTTCGCCGCAGTTATAAGCTGCCAGCACTGTCATCCAGTCGCCAAACATGCTGTGTAATTCTTTTAAATAGGCGATTGCTGCATGGGTTGATTTTTCTGCATCCATCCGTTCGTCAATCCACTCGTCGCGGCTCAGGCCGAATTTATAACCGGTTGACGGAATGAATTGCCAGAGTCCCAGAGCCCGGGCGCTGGAAAGTGCGGATATCTTAAATCCGCTCTCTACAAGCGGCAGCCAGGATAGTTCTTCCGGCAGGCCGGCCTTTCTTAATTCCTGAACCATCATCTCACGGTATATGCCGGAACGCTGATAGGAAGAAATAAAAAACTCTCTTTCATAACCTTGAAAAGAGCGAATTTCCTTTTCCACATCTGAATTCATAACCAGCGGTATTTCGCTGGCTTTACCGCTGGCCACCGTCTGCCTCGCCGAATAAATGGCCAGGACTCGCCGCGAAATCAAGAGGCGTAAATCATCTTTCTGTCTTGCTATTTCTATATCGCCGTCAGTATCGAGAATCAATGCATAAGCTCTGTCCAATGTATCGAGAGCGTCTTCCACGTCTCCTTTTTCCCAGGAGCTATCCGCCAATTCCAACAGATCGAGCGCCCTCTCCATCATGTCCTGCTCTTCTTCTTTCTCTTTTTGCGCTTCACTGTCGTCTTGATTTTTTGTGTCTGCCGTGTTTTGTTTTTCCGCCTGATGTGCTACCGGCTTCTTTTCATCACCGGCTTCGTTTTGCTGCATTCCCGCCTGCGCCAGAACCAGATTGTTAACGATAACTGCTTCTGCCTTGTTATTTTCCTGTTGATCAGACGACAAAGATTCCTGTGATAATTTATCCGATTTGCTGTCCGCAATACTCAGCAGAGGTAATATGAGCATTACAAAAAGGATAACCGACCACACCAGAAAATAATTTTTCTTTTCTATCATCAACAATACTCCTTAATAATGTCTGATTTTTCCGTCCGCCATTTTTCGCAAAGGCAGCAATAAGCCAATTTAATGTTATTTTATATCATACTTTTTCTTTTTTCCCAAAATTTAATTCATCAGATAACCCTGAATGAATTCATCAATATCACCGTCCAACACTTTAGCCGGATTGCTGTTTTCCAGATTAGTCCTATGATCTTTGACCATTTTGTAGGGATGCAAAACGTATGAACGAATCTGGCTGCCCCAGGCAATATCCTTTTTCAGCTTGTTTTCTTCATCCATTTTTTCATTTTTCTGCTGTAGTTCACGCTCGTAAAGCCTTGATTTCAGGTACTTCATAGCCATCGCTTTATTCTTATGTTGAGAGCGTTCATTCTGGCACTGAACAACAATATTAGTAGGCAGGTGAGTAATGCGCACGGCAGAATCAGTCTTGTTGACATGTTGTCCGCCCTTGCCCCCGGAACGAAAGGTGTCAATACGTAAATCATCATCCTTGATTTCAATTTTAATTTCATCATCAACTTCCGGATAAACATAAACGGAAGCGAAAGAGGTGTGGCGGCGAGCAGAAGCATCAAAAGGAGAAATTCTCACCAGACGATGGATACCGATTTCGGCTTTGGCAAATCCATAAGCATATTCTCCTTCCAGAGTGAATGATACGCTTTTTATTCCGGCTTCATCACCGGGCAGGCAATCTATAATGCTAGCAGCAAAACCTTTTTGCTCCGCCCAGCGCAGATACATGCGCAACAGCATTTCCGCCCAGTCCTGCGCTTCCGTACCGCCGGCACCAGCATGAATGGAGACGATGGCGTTCATCGGATCCTGTTCGCTCGCCAGCATCATCTTTAGCTCTTCCTGGCGTACTGAGGTATTTAGCTGCTCCAGTTCCTCACTGATATCATCCAGCACCTGCTCGTCTTTTTCCTCCTGAGCAATAGCCCACAATGATTCAATGTTATTAATTTCCTTATGATATTTCTTCCATTTATCCAGAGAATTGAGCAGCTTTGTTTTCTGTTGCAATATGTTGCGCGCCTTTTCCTGATCATCCCAAAAATCTTTCTTCAGACATAATTCTTCCAGATCTCTTATTTTCAGTTCCAGTTCCGGAACGTCAAAGACAGCCCCCGATGTAATTAATTCTCTTTTTTAAATCATTTATTTTTTCCTGCATGTTTTCCATCAACATTGATGAACCTCCTTTTCAAATCCCCCAAAATAAAAAATATGACTACAAGACAACTTATCAATACCAGAATATCACCAGTAACAGAATAAATTGTGGGCACAGCAACGAACCGGACTTTACCATTTAAGGCGGTCTTTTCAAATATTTTTGTTTGCGCAATAATCCGGCCGGCCGGATCAACAATACCGGATATTCCCGTATTGGCGGCACGCACCAGATACATGCGTGTTTCCACCGCGCGCAGCACCGCCATGGAAAAATGCTGATACGGGGCCGAAGTACGACCAAACCAGGCGTCATTCGTAATGGTCAGCAGCAATCTTGCTCCATCTCGTTTATACATCCTCGCCGCTTCCGGCAGAATCGCTTCATAACAGATGAGGATTCCTATTTTCTGGCGAGCCATCTGTAAAGACTGATAGCCCTCACCCACGGCAAAATCTCCCATACCGGCAGTTAATTTGCCGATAAAGGGAAACCAGTTACGCAGCGGCACATATTCTCCATAGGGAACGAGATGGACTTTATCGTACTTTCCGGCAATTGCTCCTTCCGGCGATATCAGATATGCGCTGTTGTAATATGCCTTTTCCCGCTTTTTTGTCACGTAACTGGGTGAACCGAATAAAAACCAGCTTTTTGTCGTGGTCGCTATTTCATTTATCTGTTGCTGCATCGGGCTTTCATCCTGAAAATAAAAAGGAATGGCTGTCTCCGGCCAGACAATCAGGCTATGCGGTGCCGGCATATTTCCCAAAGAAAGCTTCTTGTAAATATTAACGGTTTCTTTCTGATAATTTCCATCCCATTTGACGGATTGATCAATATTACCCTGTACCAGATAAACATCGGTGCCGGAAAATTTTTCAGAGATTCTGTAAACGTGGTTCACCCGCAGATAGCCATAACAATAAACAATCAGCATAATAAAAGCGACGGCCACTGCCGCCGCCACTTCCCTTTTCGATTTTTTTATCACTAAATTACAGACAACTGCATTCACCAACACTATAATAAATGACATTCCGTAAACTCCGGCAATGTCGGCAAACTGAATGAAATAAAAATTCAGATATTGTGAGTAGCCCAGGTTTTCCCATGGGAAACCAGTCAACAATTGTGATTTTAAGTATTCCAGGGAAATCCAGAGAAGCGGGGCCAGAAGGTATAACGGCATTTTTCCCCGCAGATAAACAATACCCAAAGCAAAAAAAGCAATATACAGGCTTAAATAAGCCGCCAGCAGCAGCATGATGACTACGCCCAGAAAATAAGGCAGATGTCCGTAATTAACAACAACATAGACAATCCAGTAAATTAATCCGATATTAAAAACAATGCCGCAGATAAAACCTGCCAGGAATGCCTGCCTTAAAGAAGTTGCAGAATTGAGCGCCAGAAAAAGAGGGATAAGGGCAATCCAGGCCAGATAGCCGCTACCATATTTCGGAAAAGAAAGAAATAACAAGACACCCGAAGCCAGAGCCAGAAAATAATAATTCCATTTGCTGTTATTGATTTTTTCACAATTTCCTGTCTTCAATTTACTATTTCCCGGTCTTTCTCATCATTTTTTAAGATTTTTACCCTGACTTTTTTTATGGTGCGTTCATCTGCCTTTTCAATAGTTAATTCCATCCCCTGCATCTGCAATTTTTCTCCCGGCAAAGGGATTCTCTTGATTTTATGCAAAATCAAACCACCGATAGTTTCGTAATGCCCTTTTTCAAAATTAACATTTAAGAAGTCTTCCACCTTTTCTATTTCCATCCGGCCTTCGATAATTACAGATCCGTCTGCTGATTTTAAAATGCCTTCCGTGCCGGTTTCGACATCATATTCGTCGTCAATCTCCCCGACTATTTCCTCGAGCAGATCTTCAAAGGAAACAAGGCCTGAGGTTCCGCCATATTCGTCAATTACTATGGCCATGTGGTACTTTTTTTCCTTGAGTTCGTAAAACAATGAATGAATATTCTTTGTTTCCGGAATGTAATAAGGTTTGCGCAAACAACCCCAGATATTTTCCCTGGTCATTTGCCTGGACCAGAATTTCAGCAGATCCTTGACATTCAGAATGCCGATAATGTTGTCAATGGAATCACGGTATACCGGGATGCGGGTATGGCCGGATTCAGCCAGATCCGCAATGATCTTTTCAATTGTTTCTTCCGTACTGATGGCAATGATTGCCGTACGCGGCACCATAACTTCCCGCACTACAATATTCCTGAATTCCATTATATTCTCGATCATTTCACAGGCTGATGAATCAATGGCTTCCTTTTCCTGAGCTATTTTCAGTGCATGTCTTATTTTATTTTTATAATATTCCTGATCGTGCCGGAAAATCAGTCTGATAATTTTATCTAGCAAAATTAAACCTCCCTTTTACAATCCACGCAAATACTCCGGTCTGATCCGGTTTAAATCTTTGCGGCTGAGAACGGAACTGATTTTATCAAGCACCATTTCTTTTTGCCGCGGCAAGTAAGCCTTTACCGGTAAATAATTGGAGGCATGATTGGAAGTAAAATAGCAATCTGTAAAATTGGCATTGCTGATGATGAGCTGTAATTCCCGGATAAACCCGAACTGATCCGGCAAAACAAATTTACCGGCCATGTAATCATGATAAAGAGGTGACTGAGGCACCAGCATGAGTGTCAGGGCACCGGCATAGTCCGGATCGATATCGCTTAAGATGCGCGCCGTATCCAGAGCATGACTGATACTCATTTCGACGCCCCCCAGACCCAATATTACCGTTACAGAAAGGGTAATGCCGGCCTCTTTGACCCGCCTTGCTGCATCTACGAGATCATGATAATTAACGCCCTTATTGATTTTCTTCAGCAGTTCCTCGTTGCCGGTTTCGACACCAAGATAAATTATTTTTAAACCGAGTTTGCGCAATTGTATTAATTCTGCCGTCGTTTTTCTTAAAATGCTTTTAGCGTTGGCATAAGTGCCAATTCTTTTTACGCCTCTGATATTCTCGTTAATCAGTTTCAGTATTTCCTCAAGTCGCGCTTGAGGAATTATCAGGGCATCGCCGTCACACAAGAACACTTTTTCACTATATCCGTAAGACGCCGCTTCCCGAATATCGTTTTTTATTTTTTCTATCGGCTTTATTTTAAATTTTTTCTCACGATAAGTGCCGCAAAAGGTGCATTTATTATGCGAACATCCTAACGTAACCTGCAGCAGGAGACTGTAGGCTTCACTGGGCGGTCTTATTATTATTCCTTCATAATCCATATAATACCAATTCTAAATCAAAGCGCTATTTTTTTTGGTGGAGCCTGTCTCGATGAAAATCGGGATCTTCAGCATCCTCAACGTATGTATAATACGCCTCGTCGCTTCCTCCTAGCCGCCTCAACATCATCTTTGATTTAGGAATGGTATTATTTTAGAAAAATGGCAGAAGCATAAAAAGCTCAATTTTAATCATGCGCCTTTTCTTCAAACCAAACACCATCGTTTGTTAATATGCCTAATTATTACCAAAAAATCAAGTTTCACCTGAAACACAAAAAAAGGGAGTCAGTATGTTACTGACTCCCTGTGATTTTCTGGCGGGGCCGATGGGACTTGAACCCACGCCCTCCGGCGTGACAGGCCGGCGTTATAACCAACTTAACTACGACCCCAAAAAATCATTTATCTTTTGTGCTGATTTCCATAAATCAGCAATTTATCTGGTAGGCGGGACAGGACTTGAACCTGTGGCATCCACGGTGTAAGCGTGGCGCTCTTCCAGCTGAGCTACCCGCCCGCAACGCCTGGAAACAGTTTGAGGCTTCTAGCAACATTGCAATTTATTGTCAAGCCATAAATAATTATCAGTTCACCGACTGGACATTAACATTGCTTTCCGACGTCAGTGCGGCGCCAAATTTGTCTTCCCCTTTGACAAAAGCAATATCCAAAACTTCATCTATATGCTCGACAAAAATGATTTCCAGCGCGCTTTGCACGTTATGTGGCACTTCCGCGATATCTTTTTCATTATCCTTAGGAATAATGACGGTTTTAATATTTCCCCGGTGTGCGGCCAGTAATTTCTCCTTGAGGCCGCCGATGGGCAGCACCCTGCCCCGCAATGTAATTTCACCGGTCATAGCCAGATCGGCGCGCACTTTTTTCCTCATTAACACTGATGCAATGGAAGTTGCCATCGCAATACCGGCAGAGGGACCATCCTTGGGAATAGCGCCTTCCGGCACATGAACATGAACGTCAATTTTCTTATAGAAGTTCTTTGCCAGACCGAATCTTTCCGCGCGCGCTCTGATATAAGTAAGAGCCGCCTGCACTGATTCCTGCATGACATCACCCAGTTTTCCGGTCATCACCATCTTGCCTGTTCCTTCCATAATGGATGACTCAATGGTCAGCAGTTCACCTCCCACTTCCGTCCAGGCCAGACCGATAACCAGACCAACTTCGTCCTTCCCTTCCGTCTCTCCATGCCGGAATTTAGGCACTCCCAGGTATTTCGGTATGGCGCGGGATGATATTTCCAGCACTTTTTTACCACTGCCGTTGCTGACTATTTCTTTGGCGACTTTGCGGCAGATAGAAGCTATTTCTCTTTCCAGATTCCGCACCCCCGCCTCCCGGGTATACTGCCGGATAATGCGCAACAGGCCTGTTTTGGTAAATTCAATATTTTCCGGTTTCAAGCCATTGGCTTCCATTTCTTTTGTGACAAGAAATTTTTTCGCTATCTGCAGCTTCTCCTGCTCTGTATAACCGGCGATGCGAATTACTTCCATTCGATCCTGCAGGGGCGCCGGTATTGTCTGCAATACATTCGCCGTAGTAATAAACATGATATCCGACAAATCGTAATCAACATCAAGATAATTGTCATTAAAAGCTACATTCTGCTCCGGATCAAGGACTTCGAGCAGTGCAGAAGACGGATCACCCCGGAAATCGGACGTCAGTTTATCAACTTCATCCAGGCAAAAAACCGGATTATTGGAACCGGCTTTCTTGAGTGATTGAATTATTTTTCCCGGCAGCGCTCCGATATAAGTCCGGCGATGTCCGCGGATTTCGGCTTCATCCCTTACTCCACCCAGCGAAATCCGGGCGAATTTCCGGTTCGTTGCCCTAGCCACCGATTTTGCTATTGATGTTTTCCCCACACCGGGAGGCCCCACCAAACATAAAATCGGACCCTTATTTTTTTTAACCAGCGACTGGACAGCCAGATACTCGATGATGCGCTCTTTAACTTTTTTCAGACCGTAATGATCTTCTTCCAGCATGGCTTCCGATTCCTTGAGAGTGTACTTGTTTTCCGTCTTATCGCCCCAGGGCATATCCAGAATCCAGTCAATATAATTTCTTACTACTGTCGCTTCGGCTGACATGGGAGCCATCATTTGCAGTTTTTTGATTTCCTGCCGGACTTTTTTCAATGCTTCTTCGGAAAGTTTCTTCTGTTTGAGCCTCTTTTCCAGCTCGTTAACCTCATTGCGGAAATCATCCTTTTCACCCATTTCCTTTTGAATAGCCCGCATCTGTTCATTGAGATAATAATCCTTCTGGGTTTTCTCCATCTGCTTTTTAACGCGTCTTTTAATTTTTTCTTCAACCTGCAGAATTTCGATTTCCGACAGCATCAGGGAGTAAATAGCCTCCAGCCGTTCACTGATGTTGATTATCTCCATTATTTTCTGCTTGTCTTCCAGCTTGACATTGAGATGAGTAACAACGACATCGGCCAGTTTGGAGGCCTCTTCAATCGCCGCAATCGTCCCCATCATTTCCACCTGAATTTTCTTACTCAACTTCAAATAGAGTTCGAATGATTCCTTGATGCTGCGCATCAGCGCCTGTTTTTTGACATCGTTATGATCGTCATAATCTTCCATCTCTTTTACTTTGACGAGAAAGAAATCTTCGTTGCGCAGGTATTCCTTTATCTCGCCGCGCATCTTGCCTTCGACAAGCACCTTGACCGTCCCATCGGGCAGTCTTAACAATTGAATAATTATGCCGATAGTCCCGATATTATAGATGTCTTCCTGCAGTGGATCATCTTTTTTGGCATTTTTCTGCGCCACCATGAAAATGCCCTTTTCATATTTCATGGCTGATTCCAGCGCGGCTATTGATTTTTCGCGACCGACAAACAACGGCACTATCATGTGCGGAAAGACAACAACATCCCGCAGCGGCAGCAGAGGAATCACTACTGCTTTTTCATTTTCATCGTTAAATTTATTTTCGTCAAATATAGCCATATTATACTCTTATGCGGATTCTGATTTATTTTCCAATAACAATATCGGTATTTCTTTGTTTAAAACTACATCTTCACTGATAACACATTCTTTGACGTCCCGCCGCGAAGGTATGTCATACATCACTTCGAGCATTGTATTTTCCAGAATCGAACGCAAACCACGTGCTCCCGATTTCCGCTCCATCGCCAGCTTTGCTACAGCGCGCAGAGCGCCATCGGTGAATTTCAAATTGACATTTTCCAGCTGGAACAATTTCTTGTACTGTTTGATGATGGAATCCTTCGGTTCGACCAGTATTTTAATCAAAGCATCTTCATCGAGGTCTTCCAGAGTGGCGATGACGGGAAGACGTCCGATAAATTCCGGGATTAAACCGAATTTCAGTAAATCTTCCGGACGGACTTCCGCCAGCAGCTCACCTGACCTTTTTTCCTTCTTGCTTTTTACCTCAGCGCCGAAACCCATGGTATTGACGCCGATACGTTTAGCAATAATGTTTTCCAGATCATTAAATGCTCCGCCGCAGATGAATAAAATATTTGTTGTATCTACCTGAATAAATTCCTGTTGCGGATGCTTTCGTCCGCCCTTCGGCGGTATATTGGCCATAGTTCCTTCCATAATTTTCAAGAGAGCCTGTTGAACTCCTTCGCCGGAAACATCCCGGGTAATGGAAGGGTTGCCTGATTTTTTGGCAATTTTATCTATTTCATCAATATAAACAATTCCTTTGGAGGCGCGTGTTACATCGTAATCAGCATTTTGCAGTAAACTGAGAATGATATTTTCCACATCTTCGCCCACATAACCTGCTTCCGTCAGGGTTGTCGCATCGGCAATGGTAAACGGGACATTGAGCATTTTAGCCAGTGTCTTGGCCAGCAGCGTTTTCCCGGAACCGGTGGGACCGATTAAAATCACATTACTTTTTTGAATTTCGACGCCGTCAGGGTTTACGTGGGAGAACAACCTTTTATAATGATTATAAACAGATACGGAAAGAATCTTCTTTGTTTTTTCCTGACCGATAACGTACTGATCCAAAAATTTTTTAATTTCCTGTGGTTCCGGCAGAGAACTTTTGGCGTCCTGCTCGATTGTCTTGGTTTCATCTTCCTCGACAATACAGCGACAAAGCTCGATGCATTCATCACAGATATAGGCGGTTGGACCGGCAACAAGCTTTCTTACCTCTGTTTGCATTTTTCCGCAAAATGAACAAAAGAGCATTCCCTGCCCCATCCGGTTGTCTTTACTTTTTTTAATCACTATCAGCTGCTCCTTATTTTTTTACATTTTCGGGATGTTTTTTAATTACTATTTCGTCAATCAATCCGTAATCTTTAGCCTGCTGGCTTGTCATGTAATAATCCCGTTCCGTATCATTCATTATTTTGGCCAGATCCTGTCCGGTCAATTTTGCCAGCATATTGTTTAATTCCACTTTTAATCTGAGTATTTCCCTGGCCTGGATATCAATATCCGTCGCCTGTCCCTGAAAGCCTCCCAGCGGCTGATGAATGAGGATGCGCGAATGCGGCAAAGCGGATCTTTTCCCTTTAGCTCCGGCGGCTAAAAGAAGTGCGCCCATACTGGCTGCCTGCCCCATGCAGACAGTGGCAACAGGACATTTAATGTATTGCATCGTATCATAAATTGCAAGTCCGGAACTGACATGCCCGCCCGGAGAATTAAGATAAAAAAATATTTCCTTATCGGGATCTTCCGATTCCAGATAGAGCATCTGCGCTACAATCAGGTTTGCTACGTTATCATCGATTGCAGTACCCAGAAAGATAATCCGATCCTTTAAAAGACGCGAATAAATGTCAAACGCCCTTTCGCCGCGTCCATCCTGCTCTACAACCATAGGAATTAATGTCACTTTTCGACCTCCGCACTCATTCCGACTTTTTCAATAACTTTTATACTGGCATTTTGTTCGATAAAGTCAAACACCTTTTTCTGCAGTAAATCCGAGCGTAAATTTTCTTTTTTATCTTCTTTCTCATATGCTTTTTTCAGCAAATCATAATCACGGCCGTGTTTTTTCGCCAAGTCACGGATGTGGCTGTCAATCTCGGCATCGGTAATGGTAAAAGATTCTCTTTCTGATATTTTTTTCAGGATTAAAAACGAGCGAACTATTTTCACTGCTTCTTCTTTATATTTGTCATGCATTTGAATACTGAATTCAGTTGCGTTTTTTTCATCCATGCCAGCCTTCGTCATGCGATTGCGTGTATCGGCCATCATGTAATAAATCTGTTTTTCCACCAGCGCAGACGGAGCCTCGAAATCGTTGACCACCAGCAGTTTTTCCATTATGCTATTCTGCAATCTGCCCTCCGCCAGTTTAACGCTTTCTTCTTCCAGCGATTTACGGACATCATTCTTCAAATCATCGAGCGAGCTGTATTTATCAAAATTTTTTATAAAGTTTTCATCAATTTCCGGCAGTTTTTTCTCTTTGATATTTTTTATTTCCACATGAAAAACCGCTTCTTTTCCGGCAAATTTCTTTTCCTGGTAATCCTCGGGAAAATTCACTTTAATATCAGAGGCTTCAGCCTTTTTCATGCCAACCAGCTGCTCTTCAAATCCGGGGATGAATCTTTTCGATCCTACTTCCAGAAGATAATTATCAGCTTTCATTTCTTTCAGCGATTCACCATCAACGCTACCGGCAAAATCAATCGTGACAAAATCACCTGCAATCACGGCCCGATCATCGGTGACTTCCTCCATTGTCGCAAACATTTGTTTAATCTGATTGAGTCTGGACGTCAGATCATCATCGGTAATTGCAATTTTTTCTTTCTCCAGTTCCATCCCCTTATAGCCCTGCGGCTCAAACTGCGGCTCAATTTCAAAAGAAGCGGAAAACGAAAACGGGGTATTTTCCTTAATTCCTTGCTGATCGACATCCGGCTGGGACAGCGGTGACATTTTTCGCTCATCAATGCCCTGCCAATAATACTTATTGATTATATTGGAAATTGTTTCTTCTTCGACATGTTCTTTGAAATATTTTTCCAGTACCTGGCGCGGAATTTTGCCCGGTCGGAAACCTTTGATTTTTGCTTTTTTGCCGACTTCACGATAGACATTATCCAGCTCATCTTTAACTTCATTCCAGGGTATTTCAAATGACAGCTTCTTCCTGACGGGGCTGATATCTTCCATTTTTATTGCTGCTTCGCTCACTATATTTATCTCCTTCGTTTCTGATTTTTTCCCAATTATTTGGTGCGAGAGAGGGGAGTTGAACCCCTATCCGCGCAAGCGGGCTGGATCCTAAGTCCAGTGCGTCTTCCATTTCCGCCACTCTCGCTCGCTTGTAATTTATTGAAATATATATTCATTACCGCTACAATTGTCAACGCTGATTATTTACCTGACCTGACAGGAAATAAGACCCGGCATTTCCTGCCGGAGCGCCCATGTAATTGATTATAAGCTTTTATGCAAGGAAAATGTCATTTCTGCTTTTGCCTTCCTCTTAGTCATTACGGTCTTGACCAAGCAGGGAAACTATGCGAGGAAAAAACATGCGCAGGAAAAACTCTCATACTGGTCTGCAATCCATCGGCGATATTTTAGGCGCCGCCCTGAAAAGAAAAGGTCTCGCCTCACAAGTCGAAGAAAATGCCCTGCTGAAGCTCTGGCCTGAAGCGGTAGGCAGACAGATTGCGGCAAAAACACAGGCGGACTGTTTGAAAAACGGCACGCTTTTTGTCCGGACAACATCGTCAATATGGGTGCAGCAGATGCACTTCGTCAAGGAAGAAATACTACGTAAATTAAATGAACTGGCCGGTAAAAAAAAGGAAATTAAAGATATCCGTTTTACAGTCGGCTACAAGCCTGTCGCCTGTCAGGAAATTACGCCGGATTATCACCCCGGAAAGCAATTTCTGAAAGAAAGAGACAAAAGGATGATCGCCAGTTGCACAGATACCCTGAGAGATACTGAGCTGGGAAAAATTCTCGCAAGGGTTATGACTCTGGAAATTGCCCGCCGCCGCGAGATGGAAAAGAAGCAAGTTCAGAAAAAATAGCTTTCATTTCTCCGGTATATTCTTTATTTTTATCGTAAACCAACAACACCGGCTCTATTGTGAGCTCTTCCCTGCCACCCACCCTGCCTTCCACCAGAACGAATTCCGCTGGCGATGCGCTGTCGGAAAAAACTTGCTTCATTTTTTTGGGCTCAATTTTATTTTCGCGCATCCAGCAGACAAGGGAAGCCAGTCTGGTTGCCGGATAAATTATAAATGCCCGTCCTTTCGGTTTCAGAAGATATGACGCCGCTTTTAAAAATTCCCGCACTGAACCTTTAATTTCATGCCGGGCAATAGACTTCTCCCCGTCCGGATTAATTCTTCCCGAAGCTATTTTCCGGTAGGGAGGATTAAAAATGACAGCGTCAAAAGAACGGGCGGCAAATATTTTTCTGATTTCCCGCGCATCACCAATCATTATTTTTATTTGGCCGGAGAAATTGTTTATCTCTACATTTTTTTGCGCAAGCTCTGCCAGTTCTTCCTGAATTTCCAGTCCAATCACTTTTATCTGCGGCAGACGGGCCGCCAGAATCAGGGATATTATGCCGCTGCCGCATCCCAGTTCAATGACTTGTGCTTTTGTTTTCAGAGAAATAAAGTGGGCAAGGAGAATGGCGTCCAGGGAAAAGCGGTAACCCCTTTGTTTCTGGTAAATCCGCAAGCGGCCATTGACAATTTCATCAAGAGTTTCTTCACTCATAAAGGTATTAATTTCTTTTTTAGAGGCCGTCATATTTTGTGGACAAACATTCCACTCCTGAGTTTCGGTTCAAACCACGTTGACTTGGGGGGCATAATCGCTCCGGCATCGGCAACCCGCATTACCTGCTCAATCGTTGTGGGATATAAGGAAAAGGAGACGGCATAACCATCCCTGTCCACAAGCTTCTCCAGTTCCGCCATTCCTCTGATACCACCGACAAACTTAATCCTCTCATCCGTGCGCGGGTCACTAATTCCCAGAATGGGAGACAAAAGGCAATCCTGCAATATTGCAGCATCCAACCTTTTTACCGGGTCGGCATCAGCAAAAGCGCCTTGCTTAATCGTCAATTTATACCATTCACCCGACAAATACATTCCGAAATCATGGAATTGGCGCGGCAATCTGGACTTGAAGTTCTTTTCTATGACGAATTGGGAAGAAATCATTTTCAGAAACTCATCTTTACTCAAACCATTGAGGTCCTTCACCGCCCGGTTATAATCCATGACAGACAACTCATTATGGGGAAATAAAACAGCCAGCACCTTTTCATATTCCTTATCTCCGCCAATATCAGTTTTATCGCCCCTGCGCATTCTGGCTACGGAAGAAGCCGCCGCCGCCCGGTGATGTCCATCAGCAATGTAAAGAAAGTCTAAAGTAGCAAATTCATTTCTGATTTGTTCTATCTGATTTAAGTCACTGATAAGCCATGCCGAATGGATAATTCCGTCATCCGCCGCAAAATTATATTCCGGTGTGCCTGCTGTAATCTCACTAACAATTTTATTTAAGCCGGGATTGGCTTTGTAGGTAATAAATACAGGCCCGGTCTGCGCGCTGACAGTGTTTACATGATTAATCCGGTCTTCTTCCTTATCCCGCCGCGTCAGTTCATGTTTTTTTATTTTCCCCGCATCATATTCAGCAGCACTCACACAGCCGACAATTCCCGTCTGGATCCTTTTGTCCATCTGCTGACGGTAAATATAAAAATGCGGCGTTTCATCCTGAATCAAAAATTTTTCCGCAATCAGTCTGTTAAAATTCTCCCGTGCTTTTTGATATATCAGATTATCGCCGTCTTTTATTTCCTCCGGCACATCAATCTCTGATTTTTCGACACGCAGAAAGCTCCACGGCTTTCCCGCTACTATTTTTCTTCCCTCTTCCCTGCTCATGACATCATAGGGCAATGCTGCAACCTGGGCGACAAATTCGCGGGCCGGACGCACCGCTTTAAATGGTAAAACTAAAGCCATAATTAAATCTCCTGTTGCGCCCCTCCTAACATACTGGCATAATCATGGCAACGCAAAAGTGGATACACTGCACCGCGGGGCAATAATTCTGATATTTATTTAAGGATAAAAACATGAACTATACATATGTTTTCATTCACGGTCTGGAAAGCACATCCCAGGGAACAAAAGGACAATATTTTCGCCGGCATTTTCCCGCAATGATTATTGAATATTATACCGGCGATTTTAATGCCCGCATGACTAAATTAAATGCCATTCTGTCGGGAAAAAATAATCTAATCTTAATCGGCTCCAGCTACGGCGGATTAATGGCGTCAGTTTTTGCCGCAAAAAATGAAAACTTGCTGGTTAAAATGATTTTACTGGCTCCGGCGCTGCTGCTGCCGGAATTTTTTCCCTATCAACATACGGTTATTAATATTCCCGTTGTTATTTATCACGGAACACATGATACTCTTGTTGATCCGCTTATTGTCAGGCAGATAGCCGAAAAGATATATCCGGCTCTCGAATATCACAAGGTTGATGATGATCATCCGCTGACGGCGACTTTTCCTCTTCTGGACTGGATTAAAATATTACAGATTGGCTGATATTAATGCAAAAAAGGGAGGCTGCTTATATATTGCCGCCTCCCTTTTCCCATAGTCTGATATTCTTAAATTAGATTTTAGCGTTATAAAATTCTCTGACCATTTCCAAAAATTCACTCAGGTGCTTGCGGCTGACAACAAAGATATGGCCGACATTTTTTTCTATCGTCCGGTTCAGCGCAGAGCTGGTGAATCCGATATTGCCGCAGCCAACCTTCCCCCATTTTTCGTTTGCCACACAGGAACCCGGAGGAGCGATAACATCTCTGGTGCCGCGATATTCAAAAAGGCAAACGCCGGCCTCGCTGAGAATATCCATATTAACCGGTTTGCCATCGAGCGCGGGATTGGACGAAGGCAGGCAATATGTGCCTTCATAAAGCTGGTTTTCCAGGAAAAATTTCTCAATCCATTGGCGATGAGCCAGCACAGGAAATTTTGTCCCGTGCGTCAGCCAGTAGAGAAACGGCGCCGCATCCCTGATGTGTTCGAGCTTTTCCGCACGTCCGTAAAAGCCGACCACGACATTATATTGAACGCCCGGCTGAATATCGTTCATTCCCGCTTCAATAACATGCTGTGGAATATTAACTGAGCCGAAAAATTCCCTCATCAGATCCGCGTCATAATTATTACGAATCAAGGCGCGCATCGGACCGTGCCCGCTTTCTTCATCATCAAATTTCATCGGCGAAGCCATTAAGACAACCTTCTTAATATCCATTGGCTTGCCCGCCGCCAGCAGTTCTTCCGCCCGTCTGGCCAGGTAAGGAAGAATAAGTGTTCCGGCCATGCAATAGGCCATGATATATATTTCCATTTTAGGATGGCGTTTCTTAACAATATCAAGATAAAACTCAGGAAGCGCTTTCCCATAGAAATCAAGTCCCAGTTCTGTTTCCTCCCAGCCGGGATCACCGTGGTCAACAAGATACATATGATAGCCGTCTTTGATAAGGCCTTCCACTACTGACTTGCCGGTTGCCAGATCAAAAATATCCGGTTTGTTAATCAGCGGCGAGGCCATATAAATTACTTTGCCGTTTGGTTTAACTCCCTGCGGCGGCGGATAGTGACGCAATGTAACGCGATGATTCAATGATCCTTCCACAACTTCATAATGAGAACAACCTATTTTGCCGTAAGTTGTTTTTTCGGAATATTCTTTAATATCATAGGCGTTTTCCGCAAAGAGATTTTCCAGTCTGTTACGGTTTTCTTCCAGATATTCATTGAAGGAGGTGGCGAGTGTTCCTTCGGGAGCGTATTTGCCAAAGGGCAGCTTTTCATTGGCAAAAGGTGTTTCCGTCACCACAACCAATATGCACTTGACCAGTTCCTTCATTGCCTTCAGACGAGTCAGACCAACATTATTATAACCAGCTTCCAGTTCGGCAAATTCCGCCATATAATTTTCCAGATACTCCTGGCCCTTTTTGGATGTGCATATTTTCAACGCTTTTTCTCTGTCAAATTTGCCGTTTTTAATAAAAAATCCCGTCAGGGTATAGAGAAGGCGGGAATAATTTTTATAAATCCAACCGTTGGTATCGGCAATGATATCGGGATTCCTGCCGGAGCCGACAGCCATCCGGGCGTGAGCCTTTATCGGTCCTGTAACATACCTGTCCATCAGACTGCTCTGCCAGGCAGCCGCCAGCGACCAGGGACCAAAAACATTAACATCTTTACTTATTTCCTTAAGCATCTTCTGGTATGCAAATAAACTGCGCACCTGTTGTCCGGCAAGCCTGCTTTTCCATGGTATTCCGACATTAAATCCCTGAACATTGTCTGCCGCCGATACACCGATTATTGACAAAAGATGATCCGGGGTAATTTTCTCCTGCGTCATATCTTCTTTATTCATTAACGTCACCTCGTAGGGATTTTACTTGTATTATTCTACTCGTCTTTTAATTAAATCTCAATTTATATTTATTATTAAAACTTAATATTCAATTAGTATTTTTAAATACTTAAAAACAAATTGACAAATAAAATATTCTATACTAAAAATTATCGCATTGAAAAAGTTTGGCTTCACCGGAAAAAAATATATCCCGGCTTAATTTAAGAAATCATTATTAATATGCAAATAGCAGATGCCATGCTCATGTCGCCCAATTTATCCTGTTATTCAAAATATGTTGAATGTTTATCATTTTACATAATTATCGTGACAATTACGAGGTGAACAATGACTGAAGAAAAAAGCGAAAACACTCAACCCCCATCAAGCTTTGCTCCCTGGCTGAAGTTAACCGGAGAGTTTTGGAATAATTTTCCGGCACTGCAAGCGTTTTCGGCTTCCGAAAATTCTGAACAAAAAAACGATGCTGCTTCCTTTTTGGCCGCATGGACTAAATTTGCATCGGGTTTTTGGAACAATGACTGGATAAAAAACATGTCCGGTAATTCTGAAAATGCAACTCCGGATAATGCTGATCAAAATAAAAACACGGCTAACAATCGTTTTTTAGAGCAATGGCAGGCTTCCCTTAATTTTATGAAATCATTTTCCAAAGCGTTAAGCGAACCGGAATCGGCCAATGCCACAATCAAGTCATTGAGCACATTGCCTGATGTTGTGTTGAAAATGCTTAAATCGGGCTGCGAAGCCGGCATTCAAGTTCAGCAGCAATTGATCGAGAAAGCAGCAAAAATCGGAAAAACCACCGAAGCTTATAATTTTGAAAATCTTGATCAGGAAGTATTCAAGGCTTTCAGCGATATTTATGAAAAAGAATTAAGTCAATATCTTCATATCCCTCAGGTGGGTTTGACCAGGTTTTACCAGGAACGAATTGCTGATCTGATGGATAAGCATAATGTTCTGGAAACAACTTTAGCCGAATTTCTTTCGATACTGTATCTTCCCATGGAAAAAGCCAATAAGGTCACTCAGGAAAAGCTCGAAAGAATGGCGGAACAGGGAACGCTGCCCAAAGAAAGCAAAGAAAATTATTCTTTATGGGTCAAAGTGCTGGAAGGGCACTATATGACTCTCTTTAAATCCAGAGACTACACTGACGCCTTGCACAATACTCTCAGCAGGCTGGAAGATTTTGTCATGGCTAAAAACGAAACGATGCGTGATTTTTTACAATTTTTCCCGGTACCGACAAACAAGGAAATGGACGATCTCTACAAAGAATTTCACTTATTAAAAAGGCGGGTTAAAGAGCTGGAGAAAAAATTAAATATACCCATGAATAAGGTTTAATTTAAGGAGGCAAGTTTTTATGACGCAAACCAAAATCCCGGTTGACCTCATCCTGGAAAGCCTGGCGCAAGATGCGGAAAAGGCCCAAAAGAGAGCGACTAAAGCGTCAGATGTTCTGCTGGGCGAACTTCATTCCGATCTCGCTACGACTCCTTACGAAGTTGTTTATCAGGAAGATCGGATTAAATTAAAACACTATTTCCGTTCGGAAACAGCAGATAAGCTTAAAACCCCTTTACTGACAGTTTATGCGTTGATTAATCGTGAAACCATGCTCGATTTGCAGCCGGGAAGAAGCGTCGTGCAGAATTTTCTCAACGACGGCATTGATCTTTATATGATTGACTGGGGTTATCCCACCCGCAAGGACAGCATGCTGACCATTGACGATCATGTCAATGGTTATATGAACAATGTAGTTGACTTTATCCGGGAAAAACATGGCATTCCTAAAATCAATCTTATGGGAATTTGCATGGGAGGCAGTTTCAGCGTTATGTACAGCGCGCTGCATCCGGAAAAAATTAAAAATCTGGTTACTACCGTTACTCCCTCAAGCTTTGATAATGATAAGGGCCTTTTGCATATCTGGATGAAAGATCTCGATGTTGATAAGATGATCCGGGCCTTCGGCAATATACCCGGTGATTTGATGAACCTGGGATTCCTGCTGCTTAATCCGGCGCGTCTCATGATTGACAAGTATGTCGGCTTCATGGAAAACATTGACAATAAGGATTTCGTGGAAAATTTCATTCGCATGGAAAGATGGATTTTTGATAGTCCTGATGTACCGGGAGAAACTTTCCGTCAATTTGTCGAGGATTGCTATAAGAAAAATCTCCTCATTCAGAACAAAATGTATTTAGGCAATAAAAGAGTTGATTTAAAAAACCTTACCATGCCCCTTCTGAATTTCTACGGAAAATTCGATCATCTCGTTCCGCCGGAAGCTTGTGAACAATTAACCAAAGCGGTGGGCAGCAAAGATGTTGAGGATGTTTGTCTGGAAACTGGTCATATCGGCATTTACGTCAGTTCCAAATATCAACGGGAGTTCGCTCCGAAAATAGCCAAATGGCTGAAGGCCAGAGATGAAGAAGATGTGCCGCAGGTAAAAGCCAGAGACGAACAAAAGCCCAAGCTGCCGGCAGCCAGGGGCAGGAAACAGGCAGCGGCCGGTTCACCGAAAACAAAAGCTGCCAGGTCCGCAACCAGAACTGCCAAACCAAAATCCCCGGCCCCGGCGAAGGGTAAATCGGCGTTAATGCAAAAAATTGCTGAAGCAATCTAATCAAGGGAGATAAAAGAGATGACCACACAAAAAGATTATTACCAAAGTTTAAGCAAACTAAGTCGTGAATTCGGCACCACCAAAGATCAGGATAAGCTGCTCAATTTGATTGTTACAACGGCAAAAAACACGATGAAAGCAAAGGCAGCCGCTCTTTTCATTATGGATGAAGAATCTGATTCCAAGGAGAAAAATGCAGCGGTGGCGCAAGTCGGGCTTTCCGATAAATACATCCATGCGGGCGTCGGCCATGCCGGAAAAATTACCCCCCAACTTCTCAAAGACGGCTATATTTATATCCGTGATGCCACGACCGATCCGCGTTTAATAAATCATGAAGCCAAAAAAGCGGAAGGCATCGGCTCAGTGCTGACAGTCCCTGTAATGGTGAAAGGTAAAATGCTGGGGATACTTACCCTGTACACAAGCGAAATGCGTAATTTCAGCAAAGATGAAATTGAATTCCTTTCTATTCTTGCCGAACAGGGAGGCATATCCCTGGAAAATGCCAGTTTAATCAATAAGCTGCGGGAAAACGCTCAGATTTTCCTTGATTTGGCTGCGAATATATCTTCCAGCCTGAACGTTAAAACAATTTTGCAGAAACTGACAGAGGATGTCGCCAAGACTCTGGATATAAAGGCCGCTTCCGTAAGATTGCTTGATGAAAACAAACAGACATTAAAGCTGGTTGCCAGCTATGGATTAAGTAATAAATATCTGAACAAAGGACCGGTTTCAGCTGAAAAAAGCATAGCCATGGCATTAAAGGGGAAACCGGTAGTTGTTAATAATGCCTGCGATGATGAGGGAGTGCAATACAAAAAAGAAAAAAAGGAAGAAGGTATCGTATCCATTTTATGTGTTCCGATTAAATCACAGAATGATGTAATTGGAGTATTACGTCTTTACAGCGACCGGGAAAGAGCCTTCACCGATGATGAAATTATTTTAGTAACAGCCTTAGCTTATCAGGGCGGTCTGGCAATTCAAAACGCCAGTATGTACCTGATGATTCAGAATGACATGAAAGATTTGCAGGCAAATATTTGGAGCCATAAATCCTGGTTCTGATACCATAGACATATCAACTTAAAAATAAAACAGATGAGGAGAATAATTACTATGACTACTGGAAAAACTTTAGAAGAAATCAAGATTGGTGATATTGCTGAATTTTCCAAGACAGTGACGGAAACAGACATATATCTTTATGCTGGAATCACCGGTGATTTAAATCCGGCTCATATTAACGACGCTTACGCGAAAAACACTTTTTTTAGAACCAGAATTGCTCACGGTATGTTGTCGGCAGGCTTTATTTCCGCTGTTTTAGGAATGCAATTACCCGGACCGGGCGCAATTTACTTAAAACAGGAACTGGCTTTTCTGGCTCCCGTCCGTATCGGCGATACGATTACCGCCCGTGCTGAAGTAATAGAAATCATCCCGGAAAAAAATCGTATCCGTCTGAAGACTACCTGTACTAATCAGGATGCTGTTGTAGTTTTAAGCGGCGAGGCAACGGTAATGCCTCCTAAAGCCGCGAAGAAATGAGAAGAATTTGCTTCCCGGCTCACTGAACTCCTAGCCGGCAATCCGCCTGCCGTATATGTTAATAAAATAAAAAGCCGTCGTTAATTCTTATGCGACGGCTTTTTGTTTCTTTCTATATTATTTCGACAAATTATTTTTTAACCAGCTCTTTTTTATAATATTTCCCCATTTGTTTCATCAAATCCTGAAACTGCTGAGTCTGATCTTTAACAATCTCTGTCAAATTATTAACAACTTCCTGCTGTTCAAAGATATCCTTTTCCGGTTGGTTCCTTCTGTTTTTAATAATATTTTCCTGCGCTTTTACTTTTTCCTTTAATAATTCGTTTTCCTTCAACAATTCATCATAATCTTCTTTGGCAACAACATCGAACAGAGAAAGGGAAGCCTTAAAGACTTCTTTATAGGCATCAGTTGCTTTTCTGGCTATTTCTAATATTTCCGGAGTTATCTCTTCAGTTTTTTGTGTTTCCGGCTGATTTAACAGCGAACTAAATAATTTATTTTTACCGAAACTATCAATGCTGAACCACTTATTCCAGTCTTCCATTTGCTGTTGACTGCGGGCAGCGTTCAGAAAAATCTGACCCCAGAATTCCAATAAGTTTTTATCCATTTCATTCCCCCCTGAAAATAATATTTATCAAAAATTATATCAATAAATCCAGCAGAAAGGCAACAAAATCAGTTCGCTGCCCGGAAATTTCAGAGATTTAGAGTTTGTGAAGCGTCTGTTATCCCGCCATAATTTGTTGAATACCGGATATGCTTTATTATTTATACGGAAAATGATATTTATCTGCCCGGCTACAATACATGAGAGCCGGGCAGATTTTTGACTAAATGCCGAAACAATAATTATTTAATAGAAAAAACTGATTCAACCTTCTTGAAACTTTCATCTGCCGCCGTCTTTAAATCAGTGCGACCCTTTTTGTAGGTTTTGATCCAGTCGTTAACGGCCTTCTTACCCTCCTCCGGGATAAGCGCATTCTGTGCCAGAAAAGCACTTACTACCTTCTCGGCCTGATCCTGTAACACCACCATAGCCTCGAATGAGTTGTCAAATGCCGTCTTGTTAAAATCAATCATCTGCTTTGCAATTTGTTTTGGTTCCATTTCATTTTCCTCCTGATAAGTTAATTGTTATTTTTTAAGTTTTTTTCCCATTTTACCCGGAATATCGGCTGCACTGAGACCTTTTTTTCTCTTAGTTGCCTTATCCTTGTTGACAAATACTTCTTTTTCACTTTCTAAGAGAGACGCTCCGGCCATACTCTTAATAGACTTATCCACGACAGCGACGGAGACATTTCTGATTTTACGGGCAGCTTCACTGAATTGATTGTCAGTTTTTTCGATGATGTTATAAATAGAATATTCCATATTTTCAGCGCTCTTAATAAAATAATCCTCCACATTGTGAAAATTATTATCAACTGCCGCCTTATAATCTTCTATCCCCTTTTTATAGGTTGCGAACCAGTCAGTTAAAGCTTTCTTGCCATCTTCGGGAAAGAATGTTGCCTTCTCTACAAACAATTGAACCATTCTTTCGGCATGACTCTCCCAAAGATTTATGGCATCAAATGAACTATCAAACGCTGCTTTGTTGAAATCTATTACTTGCCTGGCAATCGTTTTCGGATGCATCGTTATCTCCTCCATTATTTTGCTTTGGCTGCTTTTTTCTGGGGTGTCGCTTTAGTTGTTTCAGCTTCGGCATTGAAATACGCTTCAACCTTTTTATAATTCTTATCCACTGCTGATTTAAACTCGTTGCGCCCTTTCGCATACATCGCTACCCATTCTTCGATGAGTTTCTTGCCTTCTGCCGGCAGCCATGATGCCTGCTGCAAATAGGTTTGCACCATTTTTCCCGTCTGTTCCTGTAAAATCCCCAGAGAGTTAAAAGTGTTATCAAACGTTGACTTGTGAAACTCGATAATCTGCCTGGCAATTTTTTTGTTTTCCATTTTCTACCTCCTCCTTTTTTTATTTTTTTATTGCCTGTGAGGTATATTATAGGGATGAATTTCTCGATGTCAATAGATAAATTGTTGCATTGCAATATTTTTTTTGTATACTGCTTTCATATTACTTATCAATATATTAATTAATATAATCAATATGTTCACAAGTATTAATTACAGTTTTTCTCATCATTTTTTCAATTATAATTCATTTTTTTGTTGCATAAATATAAAAATGCCTATATATCCTTAAAAAAGGAAGAAATAATATGGAAAACAAATTACTTTTAAAAAAATATACCAACCGCCGTCTTTATGACACAGAAAAAAGTATTTATGTGACGCTGGATTACGTAACTAATGTCATCCGTCAGGGAAGACAGATAGTAGTTCTGGACGCCAAAACCGGCGATGATGTTACCGCCTCCATTTTAACTCAAATCGTTATGGAGGAATCACGCAAAAAAAACTACCTGTTGCCCATACCGCTGCTCTACCTTATTATTCAATACGGTGAAAATATCCTGGGAGAATTTTTTGAAAAATACCTAGAACACACAATCAAAAATTATCTCTTGTTGAAAGGTTTCACCGATGATCAATTTAAAAAATGGCTGGATTACGGCGCCAATTATTCACAGATAAACCCGCAGGGAATACCTAACCTTTCCTCTTTAAAATCACTCTTTGATTTGTTCCCCGGTAACATGAAAGATCAAATCAGCAAAAAAGATGGAAAATAATTAAATTACCTTGACAATCATCCGGCCTTACCTTAACATCTCGCAAATTTCTCAGGTGTGCGTTAATTGCCATGTATTCAAAAAAGATAGTTATTCGTTATACGCCCGATATTGTTCAACAACCGATAATCTATCAGTTTACCAAAAAGTATGATTTGGTTTTCAACATTCTCAAAGCAAGGATTTTCCCGCGACGCGAGGGAGTGATTGTCCTCGAACTGACCGGGTTAAAAGAAAATTTCGACAAAGGTATCCGTTTTTTAAAAGAAATGGGGCTTCATGTAGAACCGCTTGCCAAAAGCGTCAGCCAGAACACCGAAAAATGTGTTCATTGCGGAGCCTGCACGGCGTTCTGCCCGACCGGAGCGCTCTCCTTTGAAAAACCATCGCAAAAAGTTCTTTTTGATGCGGAAAAGTGCAATGGTTGCGAGCTTTGTGTTTCCTGCTGCCCGGTGCGCGCCATGGAAATTAATTTATTGTAACCTGATTCAAAAATTTTTTCTTCCATACGGAAAATCATATGCCAGGCTGCAAAGAAGGTTTCGATAACGAAAAATATATCCGGGAACAAACCGCGGAAATTCTGGAGAGGGTAGCGCGTTTTGACAACAAGCTTTACCTGGAGTTCGGCGGCAAGCTCCTTTATGACTATCACGCTGCCAGAGTCCTGCCCGGCTACGATCCCAATGTCAAAATGAGATTAATCAAGGAACTAAAAGACCGGGCGGATATCCTGCTTTGCATTTACGCCGGTGATATTGAGAGAAAGAAAATCCGGGCGGATTTCGGCATCACCTACGATGCGGACGCCATGAAACTGATTGATGATCTCCGGTCGTGGAATATCGAAGTAAAAGGAGTCGTTATCACCCGCTTTGACAATCAGCCTTCCGCAACTCTTTTTAAAAACAAGCTGGAAAGAAGAAATATTAAGGTTTTCACGCACTCTTTTACCAAGGGATATCCTACAAATGTGGACATGATAGTCAGCGATCAGGGTTATGGCTTTAATGAATATATCCCGACGGACAAACCTCTGGTAATTGTAACCGGCCCCGGACCGGGCAGCGGTAAACTGGCCACTTGCCTGTCGCAGCTTTACCACGACTATAAAAGAGGCACTAAATCGGGATATGCGAAATTCGAAACATTCCCCATCTGGAATATACCCCTCAAACATCCGGTCAATGTCGCCTACGAAGCGGCAACCGCTGATATTCGGGATTTCAACCAGATTGATCCCTTTCATCTGGAAGCCTACGGTAAAAAATCGGTAAATTACAATCGCGATGTGGAAGTATTCCCGGTATTAAGGCGAATTCTGGAAAAAATTACGGGGCAAGAGTCTTTTTATCGGTCTCCGACAGATATGGGCGTAAACAGAGCCGGTTTTGCCATCATTGATGATGAAACCACCCGGGAAGCAGCCAAGCAGGAAATTATTCGACGTTTTTTCCGGTATCGCTGTGAATATGCGATGGGATTTTCCGATAAGGAAACTGTTCAGCGGGTTGAACTCTTCCTGAATGATTTTAACATCAGCCCGGAAGACCGCTCAGTGGTGAAACCGGCACGGGAAGCAGCCAAAGATGCGATGCTGCAGGACAAGGGCAGTGAGGGAATTTACTGCGGAGCGGCAATCCAGCTTGCGGATGGTACTATTATCACCGGCAGTAACTCGCCGCTGATGCATGCCGCATCCAGTGTTATTATTCATGCCGTTAAACATCTGGCCGATATCCCCGAAAAAATCAAACTGCTGCCGGCCAGCATTACCGATTCCATTCGTAAGCTGAAAACGGAAATTCTGGACGAAAAAAATGTCAGTCTTGATTTGGAAGAAGCGCTGATCGCTCTCAGCATCAGCGCCATAACGAATCCCGCAGCGGAACTTGCTTTGGAAAAATTAAAGGAGTTGCAACATTGCGAAATTCACATGACTCACATTCCTACTCCCGGCGATGAGGCGGGCCTGCGGCGGATGGGAGTCAACCTGACTTCCGACCCTGATTTTTCCACCAAAAATCTTTTTATATCCTGATTGCGGAGCAGCTATTTTTTGTTCTTTTCCTTGACCTCTTTCACTAATTTACCCACCTGACCGGGTACTTCCTTGCCTTTATCTATCAGTTCTTTACCGTCCTTGTAAAACTGTTTGCTTTTATCAACCACCTCTTCCGTTCCCGTTTTTACTTTGTTTAGCGAATCTTTTACTTTGTCGGGATCTTTAAAATAGAAATAGCCGCCCACGGCCAGGGCTATGATCAGCAAGACCAGGGCTATTTTGATAAACTGTTTAACAATAAAATATATAATAACCAAAGCGATAAAAATAATTACACCGATCATAAAGGATGGATGAGCTGCAAAAAAATCCTTAACCATATCCATATTAATTATTCCCCCGTGTTCTTGTGCTTTTTTGTTTACCTAGCTCAATTTCAAGATTAAATCTATATTTTGTTTGACTTGACAAACGGCCCCGGGCAAACTAGATGTTCACTGATTATGAATCGAATTAAAACACCAGCGGAAACTACAGTCGGTCTGACGACTCTCGGCTGTAAAGTAAACCAGTGCGAAACAGCCGCGCTGGCCAAGGCAATTCAGGAAAAAGGCTTCCGGCTTGTGCCTTTCAGCTCCGCCGCCGACTATTATATCATCAATACGTGTACCGTAACAGCTTCTTCCGATTTTCAGGCCAGGCAACTGCTACGGCGGGCATCCCGCCGCAATCCACTGGCTAAGATTATCGTTACAGGCTGCTATGCCCAGCGCGCCCCTCTTGATCTGGCAGCCCTGGATAACAGCAGCCTCATCATCGGGAATGATTACAAAAATAAGATTATTGACATTTTACAGGAAGAAAAGACATTTTTCCAGAAACGCATGCTGGTCAATGATATTCGTCAACAGGATAAATTTATCAACCTGCCAGCGGCTGATTCCTATGACCGCACCCGGGCATTTCTCAAAATTCAGGATGGCTGCGATGCCTTCTGCAGCTATTGCATCATACCGTTGGTGCGCGGCAGAAGCCGCAGCCTGCCGCCTGAACAAGTGCTTAAATCTCTGGAAAACTTCATCAACAATGGCTATAAGGAAATTGTTCTCACGGGCATTCATCTGGGATTTTACGGTCGCGATCTTAACCCCTCCGCAAGCCTGGCTGATATTTTAAAGCGGATTTACCTGCTTAAGCCGGATGCCCGTATCCGATTGAGCTCCATCGAACCACTGGAAATCACCGATGACCTGTTGAGTCTTTTAACAAATCATGATATTTTCTGCCCGCATTTGCATATTCCGCTGCAAAGCGGTGATGATAAAATACTGAAACTAATGCGCCGCAACTATAATACCCGTTCTTACCGAAGGATTATTGATAAAACATTCCTGGCTCTTCCCCATGCTGCTGTCGGAACGGACATAATGGTAGGCTTCCCCGGTGAGGGAGATAAAGAGTTCAATAACACGCTGGCTCTGCTGCGGGATTTGCCCCTTGCCTATCTGCATGTTTTCCCTTATTCGGAAAGACCGCAGACCGCGGCGCAGCAGTTACCGGACAAGGTCCCGGCCCCCGTTAAAAAGGAAAGGGCTGCGGTCTTAAGGAATCTGGGACTGCAAAAAAAGGAAGAATTCGCCGGGCGTTTTCTGGGGAAAAAATTAAACATCCTGATTGAAAAGACAAAAGACAAAAAAACCGGACTGCCGAAGGGCTTCTCGGAAAATTACCTGTCGGTTTTACTGGAGAATAATGATCGAGCGGCGGCAAACATGATAGTTGCTTTGCATATTACAAAATTGCAGCAGGGCAGACTTTACGGGAAAACAAGCAATGGATAAAAAAAGAAAACAAATTCTGCGCGAACTGGAAAAAAAACTTAATTACAGATTTCGCGATATTTTTTTGCTGGAGACGGCGCTGACTCATAGCTCCTACATCAACGAAAATCCACAGGCCGGTCTGTCGGATAACGAAAGGATGGAATTCCTGGGCGATGCCGTTTTGGGCGCCGTTATCAGCGATTTGCTTCTAAAAAAATACGCAAATTTTTCCGAAGGCATGCTTTCTAAAACCCGGGCGGCGGCCGTCAACGAAAAGCCGCTGGCTCAACTGGCCAGAAAACTTGATATCGGCAGGATTCTGCTTTTGGGTCATGGCGAGGAAATATCCGGCGGCAAAACAAAAGATTCGCTTCTGGCCAATGCTTTAGAGGCCGTCATAGCGGCAATTTACCTCGATTCCGGTTACAACAGGACAAAAATTATTCTGGAGAAAATTCTCGATCCTCTGCCCGAAGAAGATGATATCACGACACAATACCTGGACTGCAAAACAGAACTGCAGGAATTCTGTCAGCAGCGATTAAAAACCATACCGGTTTACAGCCTGACGGAAACCAGCGGCCCCGACCATGCGAAAATATTTACCGTGCAACTGAAAATTGCCGATATAATACTGGAAACCGGTTCCGGCCGGAGTAAAAAAGAAGCCGAAAAACAGGCGGCGCAAAAAGCCCTGGAAAAATTGCTCGCCGGGCAAACTCAATAATATGGAGGCAGCACGAAACAAATCAATGATCATACCAGTTTTCATTATGAACAGTGGCTGTCCGCACCGCTGCATTTTCTGCAACCAGGAAATAACAGCCGGTAATTTTCCCCGGCAGATAACGGAAGATTTTCTGGTTTCCGAAGTAAATGCCTATTTAAAATCGCAGAAGCACCGGGCAGCCCATGTGGAAATAGCTTTTTACGGCGGCAGTTTTACGGCAATAGCCGGCGACTATCAGGAAAAACTGCTTTCGTGGGCTCATGATTTTATTAAAAAAGGGCTGGTGGATTCCTTGAGAATTTCGACAAGGCCGGACTGCATCAGCAGCGATTCCCTGTTATTGCTGAAGAAATACGGTGTTTCCACAGTCGAGATAGGAGCACAATCCTTCGTTGATGAAGTGCTAGATTTCGCCCGCAGAGGTCATCGCGCCGCCGATACCGGCTCTGCCATCATGCTTTTAAAGCAGTGTGGTTTCAAAACAGGAATCCATCTGATGGCCGGCCTGCCCAAAGATACTCGGGAAGGCTTTCTTTTCTCCGTAAACAAGACAATTGAACTTAAACCTGATACAGTCCGTATTCATCCCGTTTTCGTTCTTCGCGACACTCCTCTGGCAAAGGAATATGAAAGTGGTAATTACCGTCCCTTGAGTTTGGCGGAAGCTGTTGATTATTGTGCCTGTGCCCAGGTTGAATTATCGGCATCCGGTATTCGCGTGATTCGCACCGGTCTGCACATCACACCGGAGATGAAAGACGGAAACTCCGTTCTGGCCGGCCCCGTTCATCCGTCTTTCGGAGCTCTGGTACGGTCGTCAATCTTTTATCATCAGATTACCAAACAGCTGGCTTCTCTGCGTAATAAAGCGGCGGAAATTACTTTCAACGTCGCTTCCGGCGACATTTCCGATTTCCGCGGCTTAAAAAATAGCAATATGAGGGCAATAAAAAAGCTTTACCCCGATGCCTGTATCATGATTAAATCAAATCCCGAACAAAAACGTGGAATAATTAGTGTGGAAGTTGACGGAAAATTTTTCTCTATTGCTGAAATTTCCGGTATTGTATAAATATTTTTTCAGGAGACAGTATATTGTATAAGTCAGGATATATCAGCATCATAGGCCGCCCCAATACGGGAAAATCAACATTGCTCAATTGTTTGATCGGCGAGAAGGTTTCCATAATAACGGATAAGCCGCAGACCACCAGAAATAGAATTACCGGCATTAAGAATCTGCCGGAGGCGCAGCTTATTTTTCTGGATACACCGGGCATCCATAAAGCCAATACACCGCTCAACCGCGCTATGGTCAAGACTGCGTGCGATACTTTTTCCGATGCCGACATTCTGCTGCTGCTGGTGGAAGCGAATGCCGCCAATCATCCGGGGGATGCATATTTAATCAACTCTCTTTCCGAAATAAACACCCCGGTAATTCTGGTAATCAATAAAATTGATCTCATCGCCAAAAACAGGCTGCTGCCGCAAATAGAAAAATTCAGCAGCCTTTATAATTTCCGGGAAATTATCCCCGTCTCGGCCAAACAAAATGACGGCATTGAAATCCTGCTTAAAGCAGTCGAGAAACTTCTGCCGGAAGGCCCTTCCTATTTTCCATTTGATATTTACACTGACGCAACGGAAAGATTTATCGCTGCGGAATTTATCCGTGAGAAAATTACATTGCTCACACTCCAGGAAATTCCCTATTCTTCAGCGGTAGAAGTTGATTCCTTTAAAGAAGATGAGGAAAACAACCTAATTCGCATCAGCGCAACAATTAATGTGGAAAAAGAATCTCAAAAAGCGATTATGATCGGCAAAAAAGGAGCCATGCTCAAAAACATCGGAACCAAGGCGAGGCTTGACATGGAAGAGTTGTTTGGAGCGAAAGTGTTTCTGCAGCTTTTTGTCCGGGTGCGCAAAGACTGGACAACTTCAGAAAAGATGTTGCAGGAATTCGGCTTAATGAAGAGTCCGTCCAATAACCCGGGCTAAGAGAGGTGACGATGATCAATCCGCAGTCATGCAGAACATTGCCCAGGTTGATCTTCCCCCGTAAAAACGGACAGCTGGTTAAGAGACACCTCCGGCATTTTCAAAAGCCAGAGGAATTCTGTATTTTAACGCAGAATGTCGGCGCTGACGATTATAAAAGAGTTCAATGTAATCAAAAAGGCTGGCTCTCGCTTCTGATCGTGTCTTGTAATCTTCAAAACCAACCCATTCAATCTTCAGCGAATGAAAGAAACTTTCCATTGCAGCGTTATCCCAACAATTGCTTTTCCGACTCATGCTGCAGGTGATGCCAAAATTGCTCAATACCCCTTGTCGTCGTCCTTGTGTTTTGATTTTTAAATGATAAGAAAATAGCTTACGGTTGGCAGGCGCTGTTCGTATTGCGCTACAATCTGGGCTTTGACAATTTCCTAACAGGCTGTTATGGATAAAGCAAAGGATTGAGAGCTTTGTATGACTATTTAAAACTAACAATTTCGTCATTCCGTGCAAACGAAGAGCGACTTTGAGCCTACCCTGCATCTGACACGGGGAAATCCAGTACTATCAATGGGCTTCTGGATACCCCCGGCATTCACCGGGCTTTGGGCTGGAGTAAGACCCGGCTCCTGCCGGGCCAGGTAAGACGATTAGGGTGATTATGCAATACTCTCAGATTGGGCAGTTCTATTATTATTTCCTTTTACTCAAATTGGCCTATGGTCATTATTTTCCAGAAAGATAAAACTATTTTTAATTAATTCAATTGAAGGTATCAATGCAGATAAAACCAGTCATAGCTATTGTCGGCAGACCGAATGTCGGGAAGTCAACTCTCTTCAACCGCATTGCCGGCAAGCCCAAAGCCATTGTCATTGATGAACCCGGAGCAACGCGGGACCGCAACTATACGGATTGCGTTTGGGAAGGCAAGGCTTTTACCCTGATTGATACGGGTGGTTTTGAGCCAGCCTCCGAAGAAATGATTCTCGTGCAAATGCGCGAGCAGACCAATCTGGCAATTGAAGAGGCCGACGCCATTATTTTTCTGATGGACGGCAAGGAAGGCCTCACCCCATCGGATATGGAAATTGCCAGGCAACTGCGCGGCCGCAGTAAAAATATTTTCTATGCCGTCAATAAAGTGGATGGCGACCGCCATAAAGAATTACTAAGCGAATTTTACCGGCTGGGAATCGAACAGTTTTATCCTCTTTCGGCGCAGCATGGGCTGGGCGTTGATGAGATGATGTTTACCATTACGCAGGATTTCCCGGCCAGTGAAGAAAATGAACACGATAAAAATGAACCGGTAAAAATTGCTATTGTCGGCAAACCCAATGTCGGCAAGTCTTCGCTCGTAAACAGAATTCTTGGCAAGGAAAGAAATATTGCCAACCCCACACCGGGGACAACGCGCGACGCGATAGATTCACCCATCAAAGTGCGGGGTAATAATTATCTGTTGATTGATACGGCCGGCATCCGCAAAAAAACTAAAATCAGCCTGACACTGGAAAAATACAGCGTCGTCCAGGCGCTCAAAACAATAAATCGCTGCGATATTGCGCTCATCCTGATTGACGCGGAGGAAGGCTTAACTGAGCAGGATACGAAAATCGCCGGTCTGGCATATGAACGCGGCAAAGCCTGTATAATTGTCGTCAATAAATGGGATAAAATTGAGAAAGACAATTCTTCCGTGGGCAAATTCTCCGCTGATATTAAAGACAAACTGAAGTTTATGGATTTTTCGCCGATTATTTTCGTCTCCGCTTTAACCGGACAACGAGCGCCGAAAATATTTAAGCTGATTGAAGCCGTTTATGAGCAATACAACAAACGGGTGACAACCGCACAATTAAACGACCTGATTGAAAAATCAGTCAAGAAAAATCCCCTGCCCCGCGCACAGAACAGACAGCAGCACATTTCTTACGCAACTCAGGTTGATGTGCAACCCCCGACTTTTGTTTTCTTTGTCAGCAACGTCAAAGGCATGCATTTCTCCTATGAGCGTTACTTAATAAATCAAATCCGTTCGGCATTTAATTTTGATCTGGTGCCGGTCAAAATCATCTTCCGGAAAAAAAGATAATGTAAATATTTCTCCTTGACAAGAATAAACGGATTGTTTATATAGCGACGAACGACGAAAGAAGGTTTTTCACGATGGACAGAAAGCTGAATGCAAATATTAATTTTTATGGCTACTGGTTTTATACCTATTATGCATCGGTCTGCCCGTCGCGGAGAAGGACTTGTTAAGGTAAAATAAACCAAAACAGCCGTGGGTAGACCGAAAAAGCTGCCCACGGCTTTTCTGTTTTAAGGCCAGGGCGGCGAAAGCACCCTGGCCTTTTTCATGAGACTCAAAGTATGCAAGTGAAACGCAGCAGACTTTGTAAGTCGAATTATCCCGCATAAGCAGGGAGTTATTTTAAGGAGGAAACAATGATTATAGTTATGAAGAACCACGCTACGGAAAAACAAATTGACGATGTGATCCGCTGGATTGAATCGGTCGGATACAAGGCTCATCCATCGAGCGGCGTCGAGAGGACAATTATCGGCGCTGTCGGCGATAACCGCGATAAGTCAATTCTGAAATATGCGGAATCTCTGCCGGGTGTTGAAAAGACCATGCCTATTTTAAAGCCTTATAAACTGCCAAGCCGCGAATCCCATGAAGGCAACAGTATTGTTTCTGTGGGTTCCATACAAATCGGCGGCCCGGAATTTGTCGTGATGGCCGGCCCCTGCTCCATTGAAAGCGAAGAACAGTTGATGGAAAGCGCCTATGTTGTGCAGAAAGGCGGCGCCCAGATACTGCGCGGCGGCGCTTACAAACCGCGCACTTCACCTTACAGCTTTCAGGGCATGGAAGAAGAAGGGCTCAAACTGCTGGAGCAGGTCCGCCTGCGCACCAGCATGCCCGTAGTTACGGAAGTCGTTAATCCGGCCGATGTTGACCTTGTCGAATCCTACGCCGACCTGCTGCAGATTGGCGCGCGCAATGTGCAGAATTTTGCCTTGCTGAAAAAAGTCGGCCAGTCTCGCAAACCGGTGCTTTTAAAGAGAGGCATGATGACCACTATCGAAGAATTGCTGATGTCGGCGGAATATATTCTCTCTTCCGGCAATCCGAATGTGATTCTCTGCGAACGCGGTATCCGGACATTCGAAACAGCCACCCGCAACACCTTGGATTTAAGCGCCGTCCCGGTCTTAAAAGGCTTGACGCATTTGCCGGTCATAGTTGATCCGAGCCATGCCGCCGGTCATTGGAAATTGGTGATTCCGCTTTCCCGCGCCGCTGTGGCGGTAGGCGCCGACGGATTAATTGTGGAAGTTCATCCGCAGCCGGAAATGGCAGTATCCGATGGGGCGCAGTCTTTAAAACCGGAAAAATTTTATCAGTTGATGGAAGAAATCCGCGCTCTGGCAGCGGCAATCAAACATTAAAGGAGATATTATATGCGGTCGCTGAAAGTCAACCTGGATAAAAAAACACTGTCATCTTACGAAATCCGTATCGGCAACGGCATTATTGACAGGGTGGCGTTGCTTATTGCCAAAAACTTCAAAGCCGGCCGACATATAATTATCACGGACAGCAATATCAGACGGCTGCACGGAGCAAAGCTTGAGCAAAGCCTGAAGGACGTGGGATTGCATGTGGACATTATCGAATTTCCCGCGGGCGAAGCCGCCAAGAATATCAATACCGTCCTGCAGATATCGGAAAAGATGCTGCAACTGGGCGCGGACAGGACAACGACGCTTATTGCGTTCGGCGGCGGTGTCACCGGAGATCTGGTGGGTTTTATCGCTTCAGTTTTTATGCGTTCCCTGCCCTATCTGCAAATTCCCACGTCCCTTATCGCTCAGGTTGACAGCAGCATCGGCGGTAAAACAGCCATTGACCTGCCCTGCGGAAAAAATCTGCTGGGAACTTTTTACCAGCCGCGAGCCGTCTTTGCCGATTTAAGTTATCTGGAAACATTGCCCCAAAACGAATTCAGCAACGGGCTGGCGGAAATTATCAAATACGGAATTATTGATGATGATAAAATGTTCCGCACACTGGAAGACAACATGGATGCGATAAAAAACAGGGATACTTCACTGCTGATAAAGATAGTGGAAAACTGCTGCCGGATAAAAAAGTCAATCGTCGAAATTGACGAAAAGGAACAGGGGCTGCGGCGTATTCTCAATTTCGGTCACACCCTGGGCCATGCCATTGAAGCAGAATCGCAATATATGATATCGCACGGCGAAGGAGTTGCTCTGGGAATGATTGCCGCCGCCCGGCTCTCGGAAAATGCCGGTTATCTGGCCGCGGTGGAAAGGGAACGCATTGAGAACATCATCGGTATGTCCGGTTTGCCCAGCCGGATTCCGACAACGCTTTCAGCCGGGAAAATCATTGAGCGCCTGAAACTGGACAAGAAAAAAAGAGGTGACAATATTCATTTTGTTTTGGTAAAGAAAATAGGCATGCCTTTTGTCAACGGAGGCATGGATGAAAATATTATCGGCACGGTAATCGCAGGATTGCAATAATGAAAGAGCTGGATAAATTAAGAGCCAATATGAAAGAAAAGGACCGCGAGATAATCCGTTTGCTCAACGAGCGCGCCGGTATTTCCGTCCAAATCGGCCAGGTTAAAGGACAGGAAGGAATGACTGTTTATGATCCGGCGCAGGAAGCACGTGTGTACAATTATTTGCAGGAGCTAAATTGCGGGCCGCTGCCGGGCGGATCCTTAAAAGTGATTTTCCGGGAAATCATTTCCGCTTCGCGTGAATTGCAGAAGCCCACCGCTATCGCTTTTCTGGGACCGGAAGCATCTTTTTCCCATTTGGCCTGCCGCAATCATTTCGGCGATGCCGCCCGGCTTTTTCCCCAGCCCGGCATTAACCGTGTCTTCGATGAAGTGGAAAGAGGAACAGTGGACTGGGGAGTTGTTCCCATCGAAAATTCACTGGAGGGATCAGTGAACGTTACTCTGGACAGACTGATTCTGACGCAATTGAAAATCAGGGCGGAAATATTTCTCAGAATCAGTCATTGCCTGCTGTCAGCGGCTGGTAATTTAAACGAAATTAAGAAAATATATTCTCATCCGCAGGGTTTGGCGCAGTGCCAGTTCTGGTTGAAAGCCAATATGCCCAATTGCATCCTGCGGGAAACAGAAAGCACCGCCGCTGCCGCACAAATGGTTCGCGGCAAAAAAACGGAGGCAGCTATCGGCAGTTCACTGGCGGCAAACAGCTACGGACTGAATATACTGGCGGAGGGGATAGAAGATAATTCTTCCAATACAACGCGTTTTCTGGTCATCGGCCACGGCGCCAGCGCCGTTACCGCACGGGATAAAACATCTTTAATATACGCAACGCCTCATTCTCCGGGTTCACTGCATCGCGCACTCGCGCCTTTCGCCGAACGCGGCATTAATTTGATTAAAATTGAGTCGCATCCGGTAAAAGAAAGGTTATGGGAATATCTCTTCTTCGTGGATATTGATGGACATATCACCGATGAAACAGTAAAAGGTTGTCTTGCGGAATTGAAAGAGAAAACTACTTTTTTAAAACTGCTGGGTTCTTACCCGCGGGCTGAAGGTGGATTATGATTTGCATACCTATTACGGCAGACACTAACAAAGAAGCGCTGCGTGATATCGAACGCAGTTGTCCCATTGCCGATTTTATCGAATTACGCATGGATTTGATAGCGAATGGAAAACTGGAAGAACTGATTGCCGCCGCTCGCTCCTGTTCCGGCAGAATCAGGATAATTGTCACGAAAAGAAAAAAAGCCGAAGCAGCCCCTGCCGGCAAATCACTGAATACCAAGGCGGGAACAACCGATACCACCGGGCAAAAGGTTTCTCTTTTAAAACAGGCCGTCGAACTCGGCGCCGATTATATTGACATCGAACTGACCGAGGGAAAAGAAAGCATTGAAGAACTGCGCGCCGCCTGTGCCGCCCGCGGCGATAAAACAAAAGTTATTGTTTCCTACCATAACATTAAAGCAACTCCCTCTCTGGCGAAGCTGAAAAATATTTTTCAGCAGGCCGTTGCCGCCAAAGCTGATGTCGTGAAAATCGTCACTCTGGCGCAAAACGCCGAGGACAATCTGAAAGTGCTGAGCCTGATACCATATGCCCAAAAATACTCCATTGCCATAATTGCCTTATGCATGGGGGACGAGGGACGCATCAGCCGGGCCGTAGCGCCTTTTCTGGGCGGCTTTTTGAGTTTTGCCACTCTGGAACAGGGAACACAGTCAGCACCCGGACAGCTGACCGTTCAGGAGATGAAGCAAATCAACAAACTGGTCAGGGGAGAACCACTCCCGCGAAAATCCCCGGTTTTTTCTCCGGCAGAGAAACGCCCGCAAAATTACGTACTGCTGGGCAATCCGGTGCGGCAGAGCTTTTCGCCATTGATGCACAATGCCGCCCTGGAAGAAATGGGCATTGAAGGTAGGTACACCGCCTTTTGTGTCCATGATATCGGAGCTGTAATCCGCGGTTTAAGGGGCATGGATATCCGCGGCGCCGGAGTTACCATTCCCTATAAAATAGCCGTCATGGAATACCTTGATGATATTAATGACGATGCCCTGAAAATCGGCGCAGTTAACACCATCATCAATAATAACGGACGATTAACCGGATTCAATACGGACTGGCTTGGTTTGCTTCTGACACTGCAGGAAGCAATGACCATCAAGGATAAAACCTTTGTGATTCTCGGCGCCGGAGGAACGGCACGGGCGGCTGTTTACGGTATTTTGCAGGAGGGAGGAATCCCTATAATTGCCAACCGCACTCCCGAGAAAGGCAGAATCCTCACCGGAAAACTGAATTGTGAGTTTCATTCTCTCAACGATATAGGGAAAATCAAGGCTGATTGCCTGATCAATACGACACCCGTGGGAATGTATCCCCATAACGATAAATCGCCGGTAGTAGCTAAAGACCTGAAAGGCTACAAGTATGTTATGGATGTGATTTACAATCCTCTGAAAACCAAAATTTTACTCGACGCCGAAGCCCAGGGCTGCGTTGTTTTTCCCGGCCTGGATATGTTCGTGCATCAGGCCGCCGAGCAAATTCGCCTCTGGACAGGCCGGGAACCCAACCGGGCACTGATGAAAAAAACTGTTTTAGAAAGGTTAGCTAAAATTGGCTGCTGAAACACATTTCTCGGAAAATTGTCCGACAATCAATATACCGGGGTCCAAAAGCCTGACCCAACGCGCGCTGATAACAGCCGCTCTGGCGCGGGATAATTCCTTTATCAGCAATGCCCTGCTTTCCGAAGATATAAATTATCTTGTTGACGCTTTGCGTGAGTTGGGCGCCCGGATAGTTTTCGCTGACGGTGGATTTTCTGTTTACGGCACCGCAGGAAAGTTAATCAATTCCGGAAATCCTTTATTTCTCGGTTATAACGGCACCGCTCTGCGCTTTCTTTCCGCCCTGGTCTGCCTGGGTGAAGGCCGGTATCTGATAACCGGAGAAAAGCGATTATGTGAAAGGCCGGTAGGCGCTCTGGTTACTGCCTTGCAGGGCATGGGTGTTGATATTTCCTGCGCCGGCAATTGTCCGCCCGTAACAATCAATGCTGCGGGGCTGGCCGGCGGCAAAATAGAACTGAAGGATATTGCAAGCTCGCAGTATGTCTCGGCGCTGCTGCTTTGCGCTCCTTACACAAAAAAGGGGATGGAGCTTACGCTCCAGGGTGATATCGTTTCCGCTCCTTATATTGATTTGACCATTGACGTAATGAAGAATTTCGGCGCCGCGGTAGAAAAGACCGGCCAGCGCGAATATCATGTTCATGCCGGGAAAATATATCAGGGCCGGAAATATTCTGTCGAAGGTGATGCATCAAGCGCCTCTTACTTTTTCCTGGCCGCCGCGCTGCTGCAAAAAACAATTCGCGTCAACGGCATCAGCCGCAAAAGCAAACAGGGCGATATTCGTCTTCTGCATATTCTGGAGCAGTCAGGGTGCGAAATAAATTCCGCAGATTCTTGGGTGGAGGTGAGCGGCAAAGAATTGCCGGAGGGAGATTTGATCTTTGATTTGAACGACATTCCGGACATGGTGCCGACACTGGCCGTCCTGGCCGCTTTCCGCGCCGGACAGACAGTAATTACCAACGTAGCTCATTTGCGCCTCAAGGAAAGCAATCGTCTGGCCGCGCTGGTAGCCGAATTCAGCCGCTGCGGTATAAAAGCCGCAGAAACAAACGATGGACTGATTATTAACGGCGGCAGAATAAGGCCTGCCGTTATCGAAACATATAACGATCATCGCATTGCCATGAGTTTTGCCATTGCTTCGCTTATCGCGCCAGGCCTGCAAATTAGCGATAAAAAATGCGTGGATAAATCCTTCCCGTCCTTCTGGGAGGAGTTGAAAAAGATATGAAAATTATTCTGACCGGTTATCGGGCCAGCGGCAAAACAACTGTGGGGAAATTGCTGGCTCTGTTAATGAAAGTCCCTTTTTACGATTCCGACCATCTGGTAGAGGAAATAGCCGGAACACCGATTAAAAATATTGTGGCGCATCAGGGATGGGAATATTTCCGCAATCAAGAAACTGAAGTCTTAAGACAGCTCTCGGCTAAAGGTGATTGTGTAATAGCCACCGGTGGCGGCGCAATTCTGGCTGCCACAAATGTTGAGATATTAAAAAATACGGGGCTGCTTATCTGGCTTAACGCACCAATTAACGAAATTGTCGGCAGGCTGAAAACTGATGCACAAAATGATGCGACAAGACCGCCGTTTACAGATGAAGATATAGAGCAGGAAACCATCATGATTCGGGAAGAAAGGCTTCCCGTATATCAGAAAACAGCTGATATAATAGTAAATACAGCCGGTAAAACCGCCGCGCAAATAGCGGAAGAGATTTATCATAGATTACAGAAGACAAAAGAAAGAAGTCAGGAGACAGAAAAAAAAGTTAATAGTAAACTTATGTCTTCTTGATACTTGATTCTGTATTATACCTTTTGTATTCTGACATCTGGAGGATTATTTATGTCAGGCAACACTATTGGTGAAATATTCCGCGTAACCACATGGGGAGAATCGCACGGTGAGGCACTGGGCGCAGTTGTGGACGGCTGCCCCGCAGGCATTAAGTTGTCTCACGCGGACATTCAAACCGCATTGGACCGGCGGCGTCCCTCTGCCGGTGCGGCTTCAACGGCGCGCAAAGAAACTGATAAGGTGGAGATTCTTTCGGGAGTGTTTGCAGGAAAAACCACCGGCACCCCAATTTCACTCTTAATCCGCAATAACGATGCCCGGTCGTCATCTTACAACGAATTGAAGGAAGTTTTTCGTCCCGGCCACGGCGATTTAACCTACTGGCAGAAATATGGTATCAGAGACTGGCGGGGAGGCGGGCGATCCTCGGGGCGGGAAACTGCGGCACGGGTTGCCGCGGGCGCCATTGCGCAAAAAATCATCGGCGGGGCGGGGATGGAAATTATTGCCTATACCCGGTCAATCGGCGGCATTGCAATTGATTACCGTAATATTCCGCGAGGAAAACAGTTACACAAGGCCATCCTTAACAACGCGCTCTATTGCCCTGACAAAAAGGCTTCAACGGCAATGGCATTGAAATTAGCGGCTATTCGTAAAGCAGAAGATACTCTGGGCGGCGTTGCCGAAATTATTGTCCGGAACTGCCCCGCCGGTTTGGGCGAGCCGGTCTTTGATAAAATGGATGCGGAGCTGGCAAAGGCCTTAATGAGCATCGGTTCGGTAAAGGCGGTGGAAATCGGCGCCGGCTTTGCCGTAGCTGATCTGCCGGGTTCCCAGGTTAATGATCAGATGACAAAAAAGGGATTTATCAGCAACAACGCCGGCGGAATATTGGCAGGTATTACCAACGGGGAAGATATAATTTTACGGGCATACTGCAAACCAGTGCCGTCGTTAGGCAAAGAGCAATTAACAACAGACCAGAAAGGCAATGAACGAAAAATAAAAATTGCCGGACGGCACGACGTCTGCGTGCTTCCCCGTATCGTGCCAGTCTGCGAAGCGATGACGGCAATTGTGCTGGCCGATCACTTGCTCAGGCAGAAGGCAGCCCGGCTATGAAGGATATCAGTATCGGCATAATTGGCGGCACCGGCGGCATGGGACGGTGGCTGGCCGATTTACTGCAGAAAGGCGGTTATCAGGTAATAGTCCTGGGCAGAAAGACAAAAATGCCTCTCGACGAACTGACATCATCCTGCGCTGTTGTTGTTGTTTCCGTGCCGATAGCGGCGACAGCGGACGTAATCAAACAGGTCGGACCGCTAATGCCCGCCAAATCGCTTTTAATGGATTTAACCTCGCTGAAAAAAGAACCTGTCGAACTCATGCTCGCTAATTCACAGGCGGAAGTCATCGGCTGCCATCCGCTCTTCGGACCGAACATGGAAAATCCGGCCGGACAAAATATCGTTTTGTGCCAGGCCAGAGGCAATAAATGGTATGACTGGCTGAAAAAACTCTGGCTGGCAAACGGTTTGCAGGTTCTGGAGACATCGCCGGAAAGACATGATGCCATCATGGCAATTGTTCAGGCGCTCAATCACCTTAATACTATTACACTGGGACTGGCGCTGGCCGAAACGGCAATTCCCCTTAATGAAATAAAAAAATATTCCACGCCAATATTTCAAACCAAAGAAGCTATTGTTAAAAAGATATTTACGGAAAGCCCTCTGCTTTACAAAGACATCATTATCCGTAATCCTGATGTCGGGAAAATACTTGATATTTACGATAAAGCGCTCGCTGATATCCGCCGGGCAATCCAATCCCGTAACAGCGATGAATTTAAAGATTTGCTGGAAAAAACAGCCAAAATTCTTTTCTAATCTTTTCCTGATATTTCCGATACCTGCCTTTATTTAAAACAAATCGGGCATATCCGGCAATTCATTGCTATTGACGAAAATTGCCCGCAACAATATCTCTTTTTTATTTAATTTTACCCGGACATGGTGTATCGTGGATATTACAAATAGTTGAGGCGGTACAATGGAAAATAAAATCAAAAAAAGCGCAGCGCTGATAAAAAAAGCGCATAACATTGCAGTGTTTACCGGCGCCGGTGTCAGTACGGAATCGGGTATTCCCGATTTCCGCAGTCAGGGCGGGTTTTGGACGAGATTTGATCCTGATGATTTCACTATTGATAAATTTTTAAGCTCGGTAGAGACGAGAAAGAGAATGTGGAAAATTCTACAGGAAGAAGTTCTGCTACGAGAGGCTGAACCGAATGCCGCTCATCTGGCTATTGCCGAGCTCGAAAAGATGGGCAAGGTAAAATCCGTAATCACACAGAACATTGATAACCTCCACCAAAAGGCCGGCAATAGTCCCTCCATCATTTTTGAATTGCACGGAAATATGAATTGGCTGATTTGCCTGGGATGCGGGAGACGTTATCCGGTAGAGCTGGCCAAACAATGCGCCACCTCGGCTGATGACCTGCCGGAATGTCGCAGTTGTTATGGCATCTTAAAGCCGGATTTAACTTTTTTCGGCGAACCATTGCCGGAAAAAGCCTTTCTCAACGCCATGTTGCACGCACAGGAATGCGATTTGTTCATTGTTATCGGATCTTCCCTTCTTGTCTATCCGGCTGCAGATATCCCGCTTTACGCCAAGAGAGCAGGCGCAAAAATTGTTATTATCAATATCAGCGAAACCCAGCAGGATGAAATAGCCGATGTTATCATCAACCAGTCGGCCGGCAAAACGATGACGAGAATTATGGAGCGATTAAAAGAACTGGAGAAGTAAGAACACGGGAGTCAAAAGACAGGAGACAGGATTCTGGATCCTGGATACTTATTCTAAAGGAGTTTCACGACAAATGTGTCTTATCCTGTTTGCTTATCAATCCCATCCCTCATACCGCCTGATTGTCGCTGCTAACCGCGATGAATTCTATGAACGGCCGTCTGCCCCCGCCGATTTCTGGCCTGTCTGTCCACAGGTGCTGGCCGGACGGGATTTAAAAGATGGCGGCACCTGGATGGGAATTACCAGAGACGGAAAATTTGCCGCAATCACCAACTATCGCGATCCGGCTTCTCACCGCAGCGGTGTTCCGTCCCGCGGGAAGCTCGTCAGTAATTATCTGTGCGGTAATATGAGCCCCGAAAAATATTTAGACAAATTATCCCGACAAATGGATAAATATAACGGTTTCAATCTGCTCATCGGCGATAAGAACGATTTATTCTTTTTATCCAACCGCAGCGGCAGACAACGGCTCAACACCGGAATTTACGGTTTAAGCAATCATCTGCTCAACACACCATGGCCGAAAGTACGCCACGGCAAAAAAGCATTGTCCGCCGCGATGAATATGAAAGGCGCCCCGCTGGAAGAAGCTCTTTTCGCTATTTTAGCCGATCGTAAAAAAGCTCCGGAACGCCAACTGCCTTCAACCGGGATTGGTCTGGAATGGGAACGCCTGCTCTCACCGATCTTCATTAAAAGTCCGACTTACGGCACCCGCTCGTCAACGATACTGTTGGTTGGAAAAAATAAGCACGTTCGATTTGCAGAAAAGGTATTTGACGGAAAACCTGAACCGTGGGTGGAAAGCATGTTTTCTTTCCGTCTGGAGAATAGTGAAAAATATAGAGGGATTTGAAAGGGATGCCTTCAAATAGCTTTTCAGCCGGAAACATTTTGGATCGAATCTAAGGCTTGCTTCAGGCGCTTCCCCAACTCGCCTGCGGCTCAGATCCCGATTGTATCGGGAGAATGGCTGATCTTCCGCTTCGCCTTGATTCGTTTGCCAAAATATTTCCTAATTGCTGCCAAAGCCATTTGATTGCAATTGATTTGGGATCAACGATGGAAAAGAAATCAAAAAATGTTTATCCTTCCGTGCCGCGTGTCGGTGTCGGCGCGATTGTTATTCATGAAGGCAAAGTGTTGCTCGTCAAACGCGGTGTGGAACCAAGCCGCGGTCTGTGGGCGATTCCCGGCGGAACATTGCATCTTGGTGAAACATTGCAGGATTGCGCCGCGCGGGAAATTTTCGAAGAAACCGGCATTACCATACAAGTCGGCAAATGCATTTATGTTTTTGATTACTTTGAACGCGATGAAAAAGGCAAAATAAAATTTCATTTTGTTATTGTAGATTTTACCGGTGAATATATCGAGGGAAAAGCGCAAGGTGCTGATGACGCCGAAGAAGCCCGCTGGTTTTCCCCAAAGGAATTGCGGCAATTGCCGGTGGCGAAAAATACATTGACGGCACTTAAAGAGATAGGATTTTTGAAATAAAGAAGAAAGAATGCAGAAGACAGAATTATGAATTTATAGGTTTACTTATCTGTTCTGGTTTCTGACTCCCGTCTTATCTTTTTTGGAGGTTCCTATGAAAGTTGTCTATTCCGAAAAATTCAAGGATGTGTATACAACCGATCCCGCGGCGGCGGCCGGCAGAATCGAAGCAATCGAATTTTCCCTGCAAGGCAAGGTTACTTTTATCGAGCCGCGACCGGCAACAAAAGAGGATATCCTCAAGGTGCATACACCGAATCACGTTCATGACGTCGAACGTGAAGGTGTTTATGACATTGCCGCACTGGCTGCCGGCGGTGCGATCATGGCCGCCGAAATCGGTCTTAAGGAACCTTGCTTTGCCGTTATCCGTCCGCCGGGACATCATGCATCTGCGAACACTGCATGGGGTTTTTGCTATTTCAACAATATATCCGTCGCCTTGGAAAAATTAAAACGCGAAGGAAAAATCAAAAAAGCTTTTATTCTCGATTTTGATTTGCACTATGGTGACGGCAATGTCAATATTTTAGGCAGCCGTGGTTACGTGGAAATATTCAATCCTACAGCACATAACCGTATTGATTATCTGGAAAGTGTGAAAAAAAGCCTTGCGCAAACAGACGCCGGGATGATTGCCGTTTCCGCCGGTTTTGACAATCATGAGCAGGACTGGGGCGGCCTACTGAAAACGGAAGATTACCTTTACATGGGAAAACTGGTGCGAGAGGCCGCACGGCGCAACTCCGGAGGCTGTTTCGGCATCCTGGAAGGCGGTTACAACCACAGCGTCCTGGGAAAAAATGTTTTGGCGTTTCTGGAAGGGCTTTCGGTCTGATAAAGGTTTGCCCTCTCCGTTCTCTTTTATCCGGTGAATGCTGCACTATCCTGTGAAAAACATCCTTTACTTACTGCGCATCTGTTCCTTCAGTTTCTCTCTGTTCTTAATTGCAGTTGCTACACGGTTGAGAGCTAAAGAAATATCATCATCCGGTTTTCCCAGCTTCTTATCGGCCTGTTTGTAAAGCGATAAAGCGGCATCCAGATCGCCTCTGCTTTCCGCGCAAACACCAAGATTGTAAAGCAGAGCGGTGGAGTTGCCCGCCAGATTGCGCGCTTCACCCCATAATTCACAGGCCATGTCCATTCGCTTTTTGTCTGCATAGGCCAATCCGCTTTTAAATTTTTCTTTCGCCTGAGGTGATTCAATGCCGTCCGTGGAATCCATTAATTTAATTTCCAGGGTAACGTAGTAAGGGGCAATGTCCCTGCGCAACTCTTTTTTTACTTTCTCTCTGGCCATATCCAGCAGTTCATTTTCGCCTTTGGCCGGTCGAGTGTCACTGCAGCCGTTGGATTGTTCAGTCGCCGAAAGATTTCGCGAATATAAAACGCGGCCGGTGGTCACATCAACGAGTTTCGGGGAAACGGCATAAGTCGCCACCCTCTTTACGCAATTCACCTGATAATTGCGCCAGGAGATGCAGGCGCCCTGATAAGTTCTGCCGTCTTTATCCCGTCTCTGCTCATAGCGAACGCAGGTGGAACGGTTTTCCCGGTAATTATTCTCATCACAACTGTTCTCGGTAACAACACCGCTGTAAATTCCCTGGGCGCCAATCAATTTGCCTAATTTAACCGCCGTCTTTTGATCAACGAGACCGCTCTGGGAAAGTTTCATTTCACTGATTGTTCTGTCCAGCGTCGCCCGGTCAACCAGGGTAAAATAAGGTTTATCATCAATGCCAATGCCTGCCAGAACTCCTTCCAGTTCCGCGGAAAATTCGCTGCCTCCATTGCCGGTAAAAGGCATTACCGCAACTGCTTTGGTAAGCGATGCTTCATGATATTGCGCCGGCTGCAGCATATTTACTTTGATTTTAGTTGCGCATCCCGAAATTATAATTACGGCTGAAAATACTGCAATGGCAACACATAAATTAACAACTTTTTGCATTACTTTTTCTCCTCTACCCCGATTTCCGGCTGTTCATTTATTACCGAATTCAACTTTCTCTCTTCCGTCGCGGCGGCAACCTGCCATTAATTATTTCTGGTATTCCAGTGTCAGCGCATAAGGCGAAAAATTAACAACTTTAAAATTGCCCTTTTGCTGAATGCTATTGGCCAGATATAATGTATTTTCCGGATAGCTGATGATAAATTCTCCCATTTCCTTTTCTTCCACTTCGGAGACCCAGACAATATTCTGGAGTATTGCCTTTACTTCCAGCGTCGTATCAACATCGTCAACACCGCTGATTTTAACAGTAACTTTTTTCGTATTGCCTTCGATATATTGAGATACCTTGTCCAACAGTGTGGGCGTCAAGTTCAGAGCAAGTTCTTTCATGGCCTCCGCCGCAGCGTCTTCCACGCTGTTGGCGATTCCCTTGGCCTGCTCCGTGCCGGCTGTCAGAATTTCCATATTGCCGGTTTTATTATTCTTGGCAATAATCCGGTAGCTTAACCGGACCGTCACATTGTTGAACGGCATGGACAAGCCATAACCGATATTTTCCCCTTTTTTTGTGGAAATAGTGTAGTCAACTTTGCCGATAATCAGCAGATTGGATAAAAATTTATACATCATGCTGCGCACTGTTAACGTACTGCCGCTGCGCATTGCTTTCTCTATTGTCGCGGCGTCAATGGCGTGGGTCGGAGCAACATCCACCACCGTGTATTTCTGCTCGGTGAGCTTGCCAATGATTGTTTCGGAAAGAATATTCGTTTCTTCAAATTCATCGCCCTCACGGCCGGGCTTACGCGCGGGTATGAACAGGGCAATGGAGTTGTTCAAAGCCAGCTGGGAAACCGCTTCTTTAGCTCCCGACTGCTCGATGCAGGCGTTGATTTTTACCTGAACGCTGTCGGCAGTGTTAATCTGATTTTTCACCGTATAGCTTTTGACTACTCCTTTGGCTTTCGTTTTAACGGCGTCATCAACCAGAGTGAAATTCTGCACCAGGCTTTGCGCTTTAATTTCCGTGCCGACAACCTGCTCAATTGCCGCCCATTTCGCACGGGCAATCGCTTCCAGTTTTGCGGAAGGGATATCTTTGTTAACAATAGCGGCTTCACCTTCCGAATTAACACATTTCTGCTGGCCCGCAGCTTCGGTTGCCAAACCCAAAACAAGAATCGTCAGTAAAAGAAATAATATATTATTTTTCATGTTCAGACCTCGTTATTACATTAATTTTTTTAAAGTTGAAAAATGGTAACATATATTAAAGACAGATTCAATCTGATGTTATTAATATTGTAAGGAGTAAATGATTTTTCCGGTTTATTGCACATAAACTGTCCTACTCCGGTAAAGTCGCCTTTTAGGAAGGTTACGGATGAGGAGAACAGGGATGTTGCGGGAGAACCGGGAGATGTGATTTGGAGAGATTTATGCCGGATGGGAGAAGAAATTAACGCAGAAGTAGGCAGCCCGGATACTTGAAGTATTCAGCCGAACATCCCGCCGCCCGATAAGGCGTTATGAAAAGGAGAATTTGGATAAGTCGCTTCACATCACAACTGTGAAAGGACACACCGGGGTTATCGCAACATCGGCCAGAAGCCGAGGGAAACTTCAGAGTCCGGTAAATTGGTCAAAAATCAACTTTCAAAAAAAGATGCTCAAAGGTCGTTCCCGATTAACTGCTGACTGTCCGGCAGGCAGTTAATCTTTGCCAGTAAATAAAAAACGGTCTTGCCGGATTGTTTTGCCTGCAACAATTTTTTTCTTGTCGCCAATCGTCAATATCTTCGTATTGCTGTTATTGCGCCCCCTTGCTTTTCAGCAATTCCTCCATTTCGGCATCTTTCTCTATCTGGGCAAGTTTGAGCGGCGTATTACCGAAATTATCCCTGGCGTTGATATCAGCGCCTTGGGCAATCATCATCTCGGCGAGTGTTTTTGCTTTTTTTGCCGCCGCATAATGAATAGGCGTCAGCCCCAATTCCATCGTTGTTTTTACATCAGCGCCGCTTTCCAGCAAAAGCAGTGCGACATCATTTTTCCCCTTCGCCAGGGCCAACATTAAAGAATTCACTCCCAGAGAACGCGGACTGGCCGCATTGATTTTTGCGCCCTTCTTCAGCAGTAAAAGAGCTGTTTCTTTTTGTCCGTTGAGCGCGGCCAATTGCAAAGCGGTAAACCCCGAGAGCGTTTCCTGAGCTTCCATATCGGCGCCTTTGTCCATCAGCATTGCAGCAATTTCCGCAAAGCCTTTATGCGCGGCAATTTGCAAAGGGGTGTAGCCGTAGCCATTGGCAATGTCTATCTTCCCCGTTCTGATATCAGACTGCACTTCTTTCTGTCTTTTCATCATTGTCGTCATCAGACGCACCGAAACGGCTTTCATGCCGTCTTTTACAAGAACCAGATTGAATAATTCGTGATTCATCATGGCGCTATTATTCAGGGCATTCACCTCGGCGCCCTGGCTGAGAATTTTTTCCACCATTTGTTTATTCCCTTTTGATACCGCCAGATGCAGGGCATGAGTGCCGCCAATATCTCTTTGCCGGACATCCGCTCCGTCTTTGAAGGCCCGCTCAAACTTTGCCCAATCGCCTTCTTTTATGGCATCGCAAAGCATTCTTAAACCAGCCAAACGAGGAAGGCTGTAGTCGCCGACTTCCCTAATTACATTGATCAGAACTTTATTTTCCGCGAGGCATTTATAGATACTATTCTTCAGGTCTTTATATTCATTTTTGCTTACCGAGCTATCCTCTTTAGTCCATTTCTCCAGTGTTTCCATTGCCAGACGAAGTGTTTCCTGATTTTTTTTGTAACGGGCAAGACAGGCTTCATTTATCCTCGCCGGTGAAGTTTCTTTGGCCAAATCGGACAGAAAAGCAGCCAAATCACCGGACGCCGAATCTGCCGCCTTCTGAATCAGGGCAGTCAGATTTTTATCCGCCGTATCCGCAAATTTTTCTCCTTCCCGGGGTGAATACTTCTCCAGAACAGCCGTCTGTTTTTTAATTTCATTTATGGCCAGGAAAGTAATTTGCGCATTTTCCATCAATTCGTTTTTGGTAAAAGCACCTGCGTGAACAATAAATAACAGAAGAAAAAGTAAAGCCAGCGGTAAAGATAATTTTTTCTGCATAACTCCCCCTTTAATATATTTTCCGGTCAATCGTTATCGGATTTAAGCACGGCGAGAAAAGCACTCTGCGGAATGCTCACCGAGCCGATCATCTTCATACGCTTCTTGCCCTCTTTTTGCTTTTCGAGCAGCTTGCGCTTGCGGGTTATATCACCACCATAACATTTGGCCGTAACATCTTTGCGGAAAGCCGATATTGTCGAGCGGGCGATGATTTCCGCGCCAATCGCGCCCTGAATGGCTATCTTAAACATCTGGCGGGGAATTTCATCTTTCAGGCGGTCGCAGGCCAAAAGCGCGCGGGCGCGGGCCCGTTCCTTGTGGACAATTTGCGATAGCGCGTCCACCTTCTCGCCGTTGACCAGAATATCCATCAAAACAAGATTGCTTTCGCGGTAATCAATTACATCGTAGTCAAAAGAGCCGTAACCCTGCGTTACCGATTTGAAGCGGTCGTAAAAATCATAAATGACTTCGGCGAGCGGCATTTCATAACTTATTTCCGCGCGTCCCGGCCCCGGATAATTCAGGACCGAATTACAGCCGCGTTTGTCCATGCACAATTTCATCACTGCGCCCAGATAGCGCTCCGGCAGCATCATGCTTGCCCTGATGTAAGGCTCCTCACCCAGCGCAATCTCAGCCGGATCGGGATAATGTGCCGGGTTGTCAACATATTTGACTACTCCGTCTTTCATTGTAAAACGGTAACGGACACTGGGAACGGACAGGATAATTGAAAGGTTGTATTCCCGCTCGAGGCGCTCCTGCACAATATCCAGATGCAAAAGTCCCAGAAAGCCGCAGCGGAAGCCCTGACCCAAAGCGGCGGAAGAATCTTTTTCGTAAACAAAGGAAGCATCGTTGAGTTTGTATTTTTCCAGTGAATCGGCCAGATCCTGATAATCATCGGAGGCAATGGGATAAATCGAGGCAAAAACAACCGGTTTTACTTCCTTGAAACCGGGTAAAGGCTGGGCGCAGGGCCTGTTTTGCTGCGTTATCGTGTCGCCAGTGCGCACATCGGAAACGGTTTTTACTCCGGCGATGATATAGCCAACCTCGCCCGCGGATAGTTTTTCCCTTCTGGTGCGGTTAAGCAGAAAATGCCCTACTTCTTCCACTTTATAAGTAGCATTGTTGTACATGAATTTTATAATATCGCCGCTCTTTACCGAACCTTCAAAAACGCGGCAATGAATTATCGTGCCGCGAAAAGAATCGTAATGCGCGTCAAAAATCAACGCCGCGAGCGGATTATCCGCACTGCCCCTGGGTGGCGGAATGCGTGTGACAATCGCTTCCAGAATTTCCTCGATGCCGATGCCGGCTTTAGCGGAACATTTTAAATGAGTAAAAGGGTCAAGGCCAAGTTCCGAATCAATTTCTTCCAGCACCCGGTCAATATCGGCTGACGGCAAATCTATCTTATTAATAACGGGGATTATTTCCAGATTGTGCTCCATCGCCAGATAGAGATTGGCGAGCGTCTGAGCCTGTACGCCCTGCGCCGCGTCAATGAGCAGCAGCACTCCTTCGCAGGAAGCCAGCGACCGGGAAACTTCGTAGGAAAAATCCACATGGCCGGGCGTATCAATCAGATTCAAAATATAATCTTTGCCGTCTTTTGCATGATAAGGCAATGAAATTGCATTGCTTTTGATGGTGATGCCGCGTTCCCGTTCGATATCCATATTATCCAGAATCTGATCCTGGAAGTTGCGGTCGTTGCAGACACCGGTATATTGAATGAGCCGGTCGGCCAGCGTTGACTTACCGTGGTCAATATGAGCGATGATGCTGAAGTTTCTTATATAATCCATACTTAAAAAAAAAGCCCTCTGTGAAATTTGTTCGAGGGCTTCTTATCACAAATTTATCGAAAAACAACTAGGTTAATTTCTTCATCAGTTCTTCCGAAACTTCCTTCACGCCTGTGCTGCCGTCCACGGTCACAACTTTTGTTCTGGCTTTGAAGAAATTGACCGCCGCGACTGTGCCCGTTTTGGCATCATAATAAATGTTATGGCGCTTATCAATAGCCGCCTCATCCTGATCGTCGGCACGCGCTGTCAGCTCCTCGCAGGCGCAAACACGGCAAACCATTTTGCCGTTTTTCTCGGCGGGTTTGATTGCGTCAATGTAAATATTGTTGGGATGATTATTGTCCGTCTTGCACAGGCGGCGCCCCATAATGCGCTTCTTGGCGATTTCTCTGGCCAGATCGATTTCAATGACATAATCCAGTTTCATCTTCGCCTTTTCCAGCGCCTTCCAAAGCTCCTGGGCCTGCGCCAGATTGCGCGGAAAACCATCCAGCAGCCAGCCCTTTTTGCAGTCGTCTTCCTTTAAACGGTTAAGAATCATGGGAATGGTAATATCATCGGGCACTAGCTCGCCTCTGTCAATGAATGCTTTGGCTTTCTTGCCCAACTCCGTTCCCCGGGAAATATTCTGGCGGAAAATAACGCCGGTCTCGATATGAGGCACGCCGTATTTTTTCTGCACTATTGCTCCCTGTGTTCCCTTACCGCTGCCGTTAGGACCGAAAATAAGAATATTCATTTGCTACCCCCTTCCTTCTGCTGATTTTTCTTAACGCCGTTATAATGTATCGCTTTTTATTTCGCAACGATAAATTCGCCGGACATATTATCACTCCGATATTGATTACGGCTGCCCGTTATATTTTTCCTTCACTGAGCAAAAGCCTTTCAATTTCTATAATCGCCCTGCCCAGGGCAGCTTCCGTCTGCCGGTTATCATGCTCAAATTTAACACTGACATATTGAATATTTTTGTTCACCGCATAGGCATCAGGCATTACGACGTTGCATACTCTGGCATTGACATCAAATATTGCAGCGCCGATAATCAGCTTAAATTTCATTTTGTCAGCCGGACGTATTGCATATGTTTTCGGATAAGCAAATTTGGCGCCACCTATCGATATATCTACCAAATTGACTCTTTCTTCCTGATAAAACAGATTAACCGCACTGCTCGCTGGCGGACTAACGCGAAAATGCATGCGAAAATCCACCTGTCCCGGTTCATCGAGCTGTTTCAGAACAAGCGCTTCGACACGATTAGTGGAAGCAATTTCATAATTAGTAATCAAATCAATCAGCCGCGCTGAAAAACCGAAACGCAAAACGCGTCTTTCAACTCTGGCTAAAAAACTGACCATTATCCGGCGATTAAGAAAGTTGCGGTTTAAAGCGGGGGAAGTTTGCGAAACAGTAATCATATCGTCTGCGTAATCATAAACAGACGCTTTCATATAATGAGCATTGCTTTTATTTATTTCGTTATCAAAAATAATATCAATTCTTGTTCCGATTTTCAGTTCAGTCATTTTCCGAATTATTTTCGCTTAATATTGATTTTCCCAATTAAGCTTATTCCGTTAATATGCTTATGGGCGCTTCTATATAATGAAATAATTTAATTTAATCAAACAGTTTCTGATATACGTCATATAAAAAAGTCAATTCCGGATAAATAATCGGATTTATTCCAATCAGACATTATAAAGACACATTTTGTTTGCGGGTTATTTTCTTCCGTCGGCAGCTAATCCCTGCGGCTGACCGCCGCATTTTAATGGCTTCAAGTACCGGAACAGGAAGGAGCCGGGCAGGAAGAGCAATCGGCTTTGCCGCCGGCAAAAACAGACATTAGTTTCTGATTGCTATGTGAACCGCAACGGGGACAGACAAGTTTTCTTTCTTCCGCCGCTGAAAAAACCAAATTTTCAAAGATATTTTTACATTTCCTGCATTTAAACTCATAAATGGGCATATTATTCCTCCGCTCAGGAAAATATACAGCGGCACTTCTCTTGTCAAGGCAAAAGTAATCTTGACACATAAAGAAACTTATATTTATATTAAGCCATAATTCATGAAAGAAATAAATGACGATGTTTGAAGATTTACTGCAAGCCCAAAAAGAATTTTTCTGGAAGGGACATAGCCGGGATATTGATTTCCGCCTGGATGCTCTCACCAGATTGCGCGACGGCATCAAAAGCAGGGAAAATGAGGTGCTGGATGCCCTTTATCATGACCTGCATAAAGCAGCGGTCGATGCCTTCAGCACTGAAGTTGGCATAGTCTATGATGAAATCAGTTATGCCCTGAAAAATATCCGTTCCTGGGCAAAGCCGGAGAAGGTGAAATCGCCATTTTTTATGTGGCCGTCCCGCAGCTATGTCCAGAAAGAGCCTTATGGTTCCTCCCTGATTATCGCACCCTGGAATTATCCCTTCGCGCTCTTAATGGTGCCGCTTGTCGGAGCTATCGGCGCGGGCAATACCGCAATCCTGAAACCATCGGAAATATCGGCACATACAGCCGCAATCGCCGAAAAGATAATCAATAATATTTTCCCCCGCGAATATATCTGCGCCGTGCAGGGAGCGGTTGCGGAAACGCAGGCGCTGCTGGAATTGCCCGTTGATTACATCTTCTTCACCGGTTCGGTCGCGGTGGGCAAGGCTGTCATGGCGGCAGCCGCGCGGAATCTTACTCCGTTGACACTGGAACTGGGCGGCAAAAGTCCGGCCATTGTTCACAAAGATGCCGTACTGGCCGATGCCGCGCGCAAAATCGCCTGGGGTAAATTCATCAACGCCGGGCAAACCTGCATAGCCCCCGATTATGTCCTGGTGCATAACGACATAAAAGATAATTTTATTGCCGAACTGAAAAAGGTAATCGTTGATTTCTACGGTGAAGATGCTTCCGCTCATTCTCGCTACTGCCGCATTATCTCCGACAGGCACTTTGCCAGGCTCGCGGCACTGCCTGATAAGAATAAAATTATTTACGGCGGCCGGATGGATTCTGCTGTCCGTTATATAGAACCCACCCTGCTTTATCCCTCCTGCTGGAATGATGAGATTATGCATGATGAAATTTTCGGGCCGCTCCTGCCGATAATAACGTATACCACTCTCGATGATATTATCCGTAAAATCAATGAACGGCCGAAGCCTCTGGCGCTTTATCTTTTTTCCGACGACAGCGCGGTGCAAAAACTTATTACTGCGAAAATATCATATGGCGGCGGCGCTGTTAACAATACCATTCTTCATGTCGCTTCCCATTTTCTACCTTTCGGCGGAGTGGGACCAAGCGGTATCGGCTGTTACCACGGCAAGGCCAGCTTTGATACCTTCACACACTTTAAAAGCATTGTCAAAAGCTCCAGCCGTTTCGACCTGGGATTTGCCTATCCCAACAATAAAAGAATTTCCCTGAAACTTCTCAGAAAGATAATGAAATAAAAACATCATATGAAAAAGGTACTCGGAATTGACATAGGCTCCGTTTCGCTTTCGCTGGTATTGATTAATGAAAAAGGCGAAGTAGTACATTCATCATACCAGTTTCACAGCGGCGCGATTGCCGAAACGCTGCGAACCCTGTTGAAAAGCATTAATCCCACCGATGTCCGGGGCATCGCTATGACTCTTTCCGGACCGGAAATTCTGCGCTTTGCCTGCCGTTATGACTCGCAGATAGCGATTATTGCAGCTGTAAAAAAATATCACCGCAAAGTCGGCAGCATTCTTTTTGTCGGAGGCGAAAATTTCGGTCTGATAACCTTCACCGACCAGGGCGATTACGAACGTTACCGTTCCAATTCGTCGTGCGCGGCGGGCACCGGCAGCTTTCTCGATCAGCAGGCCAAAAGGTTGAATCTCAAGAGCATTGACACCCTGAGTACCATAGCTTTTTGCAACAAAGATAATCCGCCGAAGATTGCCACGCGCTGCGCCGTCTTCGCCAAAACAGATTTAATCCACGCCCAGCAGGAAGGCTATTCCGTAGGACAAATAAGTGACGGCCTTTGCGAGGGTCTGGTGAAAAATGTCCTGGACACACTGATTCCCGATGCGAATATCAAGACACCGCTTATTCTGGCCGGCGGCGTTTCCATGAATCAGGCCGTGGCCAAACATTTCCGCAACTTACTGAAAACAGAACCGGTAATCGGCAAATACAGCCATCTTTACGGCGCAATCGGCGCGGCGCTGCTCTATCTGGAAGAAGATCCGCCAGCCTCTCCCGCCATTAAACGCTGGGATGATATTTTCATTGATGAGCAGAAAGAAAAAACATACGGCTACCCTCCGCTTACCCTTTCCCTTTCCGATTACCCTGATTTTACCGCATTCGACAGTTATATTTATCAGCCGCACAACAACACAGCGGCGGCAGAGATTAATATATATGAAACGCTGCAAAAGACGCAAAGCGTCTATCTGGGAATTGATATCGGTTCCACCAGCACCAAGGCGGTAATAATCAACGAAGATAATAAACCGCTCGCGGGCGTTTACACCCAGACAGCAGGCCAGCCGGTAACGGCAATTCAGGCTGTTTTCGCCGGCATTGAAGATATCGCCTTCCGCCACAACTGCGAATTCGTGTTTAAGGGAGTCGGCACAACCGGCTCCGGCCGCAAATTCATCGGCCGGATAATCAATGCGGATTTGATGATTGATGAAATAACCGCTCACGCCCGCGCCGCTTATGAGCTGAACAATGAAGTGGATACCATTATTGAAATCGGCGGCCAGGATGCCAAATTCACCAATATGAATAACGGCATGGTTACTTTTTCCGTAATGAATAATGTCTGTGCCGCTGGAACCGGCAGTTTCATTGAGGAACAGGCACTGAAGCTCGGCGTTGCGCTTACCGAATATTCCGCCCGCGCCCTTTCCACCCCTTCGCCCGTTTCTTCCGACCGCTGCACTGTTTTCATGGAACGCGACATCAACAATTATCTGACGGAAGGCTATTCCGTCAACGAAGTGCTGGCCAGCTGCCTGCATTCTGTCTGCGAAAACTATCTGGCGAAAGTCGCTGTGGAAGCCAATATCGGCAGCCGGATATGTTTTCAGGGCGCGACAGCCCGCAATAAAGCGCTGATTGCGGCATTTGAGCACCGCCTGAAGAAACCGATTTTTGTTTCCCGCTTCTGCCATCTGACGGGGGCTCTGGGCAGCGCGCTGATTCTGGCGGAAAATAAAGTCAGCCGCTCGGCTTTCCGCGGCCTTTCTCTGCACCGGGAATCAATTCCGGTGGAAAACGAAGTCTGCGAGCTCTGCCACAACAACTGCAAGATTAACAAGGTCACTGTGCAGGGCGAAACTGTCGCCTTCGGTTTTCTTTGCGGCCGCGATTACGATACCAAACATTATGTGGGAACAGCCAAAAAACAGTATGATTTGTTAAATGAGAGACGCCGGGCGTTTCAACCGGCGACAAGACCGCTGCCCCGCAAAAGCGCCCTGAAAATCGGCATACCCAACGCTTTATATCTGGCCGAAGAAATGCCCCTGTGGAAGCATTTTTTCGCTACGCTCGGCGTGGAAACTGTAACAAGTGAAAATTTCATGACGGCGATAAAATCAGGCAAAAAAATTGCCGGCGCGGAATTCTGCGCTCCGATGAACGCTTTCTTCGGACATGTCCAATATCTTACCGATAAATGCGATTATATCTTTCTGCCCGTCTATCTGGAAGCCAAGGAGGCAAAATCCGATAATTATCGTTATTATTGTTATTACACCCAGTTTGCGGTTTCCATTGCCGCCGGCATTAAGAGCCTGCATCTGCAAAACAAGGCGGTAATGCCGGTCATTGATCACCAGTCTTTCCAATCCCGGATTGAATTATTCACTTTGCTTAAAGCAATTTTGCCTGCCAATTACTGGGAAATCTACAATGCCTATGAAGCGGCGCTTTCTTTTTATAATGAAAGCGCTGATAAACTGCGCAAAATTTATCAGCGCGAAACTCCGGGCGGCAAAGAAATCCGGGTGGCTCTTTTAGGACGCCCCTATTCCATCCTGCAAAACTCAATGAACAAAGGGATTCCCGAAATATTCAGCAATCTGAATATTAAAACCTTTTACCAGGATATGCTGCCTTATCATAAAGATGAATTGGCCGAAATTGATCCGCTGCTCAAAAGGCTGCACTGGAATTACGCGGCCAAAATTTTAAAAGCGGCGCTCTTTGCCGCCCGCACCGAAGGGCTCTACCCTGTCTATGTAACTTCATTCAAGTGCAGTCCGGATTCCTTCACCATGGAATATTTCAAACGGATTATGGATAAATACGGCAAACCGTATCTGATTCTGGAACTGGATGAACATGATTCCAAAGTCGGTTATGAAACCCGCATTGAGGCGGCGGTGCGTTCCTTTCGCAACCATTACGGCAATAAAAAAATGCGCGGCAAAAAAACCGGCGGGCTGCCGCTCAACTCGGAGAGCGTTAATAAAATCAAAAATAAAACACTGCTCTTCCCCTGCGTTGATCCGCTCAGTTCCAAACTGCTGGAAGCCGTCTTCATCAAAGAAGGCGTTGACGCCCGGATGGTGCCGGTAACCGAGAAAATAATCCAGCGCGGTTTGCGCACCAATCAGGGACAGTGCA
>JAKLDS010000040.1 GCA_022703375.1 Deltaproteobacteria bacterium
CGCGGCCATCCTGACTTTTCTGCCGGAAGTTCTCCGCATCCTGCATGATTTTGATATCGTTGTCTACGGATTAATGCTGATATTGATGATGATGTTCATGCCGGGCGGTCTGATCAGCGGCCTGGAGAAACTGGTTGACTATGTGTCCGATAAAATAAGGGGCAAAGGCAAAGCCCATGCTTAATGTAAACGGTATAACTAAAATATTCGGCGGTCTTACTGCGCTGGAAGATGTTTCTTTTTCCGTTGCGGCAGGCTCCATAACCGGAATAATCGGTCCCAATGGCGCAGGCAAAACAACTCTGTTCAATATCATTACCGGCCTCTATGAACAAACATCCGGCGAGATTCATCTGGATGAAAAAAACATATCATTTTTTGCTCCGGAAAAACTGGCCACGCTGGGCATGGTGCGCACATTTCAGAATGTCGAGCTGTTCGGTCAAATGACAGTGCTGGAAAATGTCATGGTCGGATTGCATACCAAAAGCAAAAGCGGGATAATTTCCTGCGCTTTTCAACTCCCCGGCCAGTTGAGGGAAGAAAAACAAATCCGGGAAAAAGCAATGCACTGGCTGAAATTCACCGGCCTGGCGGCGTTCGCGGAGACCAGGGCAAACAACCTGCCTTTCGGCCGGGGAAGGATGCTGGAGGTTTCCCGCGCCCTGGCTTCGGAGCCCCGGATAATTCTGATGGATGAACCCGCGGCAGGCCTCAACAGCAGAGAAACTGCGGAGCTGGCGCTGTTAATCGGAAGAATCAGGGAATCGGGGATAACCATTGTGCTGGTAGAGCATGACATGGATCTGGTGATGGATATTTGCGAATCCATTGTCGTGCTGAATCTGGGGGAAAAACTGGCGGAAGGGTCGCCGCGGGAAATTCAGGAGAATAAGGCTGTTATTACGGCCTACCTGGGCGAAGGATAAAGTACGGCTTAGTATAAAGATTTTTATAGAAGGATACTACTTTATTAAGGCTTAAGAAAAATTGTCATAGACAAGGCGCGCAAGGTATGAGGAATGAGACGTATTTTTGATATACGTCGCAATGACGAGATCCGCAGCGCAACGCCGTATATGGCAATTTTAATAAGCCGCAGGTTTATATGTTAAAGATTAAAAATATTAATACCTACTATGGTAAAGTGCACGCACTGAAGAACGTGTCTCTGCATTTGCGCGCAGGAGAAATTGTCACTCTTATCGGGGCCAATGGCGCGGGCAAAACAACCCTGCTCAATACTCTGTCCGGAATCGTACCGGCGCAAAGCGGCCAGATAATTTTTGATGATAAGGCCATCGCCGGCTTGTCCCCCAGCCGTATTGTCAGACTGGGCATTTCACAGGTGCCCGAAGGAAGGCAGGTTTTTAAACCCCTCTCCGTTGCAGACAACCTGGAGCTGGGCGCTTATCTGCATCACAGGTCAAAAGCCGGAAGAACAGGAATCGGGAAAACAATGGAAATGGTTTATCAATTGTTTCCGGTTCTGCTGGAAAGAAAAAAACAATTAGCCGGCACTTTATCAGGCGGCGAACAGCAAATGCTGGCGATTGGCCGCTCTCTGATGGCCAGGCCGCGGCTGCTGTTGCTCGACGAACCCTCGATGGGACTTGCGCCGCTGATATCGCAGGAAATATTCCGGGTCATCACCAACCTGGCTGAGGAGCAGAAAACCACTATCCTGCTGGTGGAACAAAACGCCCGTATGGCGTTGAAAACAGCGCGGCGCGGCTATGTCATGGAAACGGGAAAAATGATTCTGGAAGGCTCAGCAGCCGAATTGCTGGAAAACAAGGATGTGCAGCGGGCTTATCTGGGCAAGGATAAGAAGGAGATATGGGAGCGATAAATGAACGGCATTGGAAAAAGTCTCCCGGCCTTTGCCGGGGCAGGCATATGCGCCTTGCATCTGAGCATTCGCGTGCCCGGTGAAGATTAAAGAAAGTATAGAAAAAAGTGCACGCTTTTATTAAGCTGTTCAAAAGCTTGTCCCGTACTTGATACGGGATATCCAGATACAAGGCGTGCATGGTTCGACAGGCTCACCATGACAGATTGCAAGCTTGTCCTGAGCCTGTCGAAGGAAAGGACGCAGCACAACGCAGTATATGCGTGTTTTTCAACAGCTTAAGTTAACAGGGAGGTAGTTTATGACTATCTGGGACAGCGCTTACGAATGCATGTCGCGCGATGAGTTGGAGCAATTACAGTTGGAGAGGCTGCAGGCCACCATCAACCGCGTACAGAAAAATGTAACTTTCTACCGGAAAAAATTTAACGATCTGGGCGTTATTGCGGAAGATATGGGATCGCTTGACGATTTGAAAAAACTGCCCTTTACGGTAAAAGAAGATTTGCGCGTCAACTATCCTTACGGAATGTTCGCGGTGCCGCTGCGGGAAGTCGTGCGTATCCATTCCGTTTCCGGAACAACGAGCAAGCCTATTGTCGTAGGCTATACCAAGAACGATATTCGCATCTGGTCGAATCTTGTCGCCCGCCTGATGACGGCTGCGGGAGTCACCCACGACGACCTTGTGCAAATTGCTTTCCGTTACGGGCTTTTCACCGGCGCTTTCGGCCTGCATTACGGAGCGGAAACCATCGGTGCATCGGTTATCCCCATGAGTACGGGTAATACGGACAAGCAAATCATGATTATGCAGGATTACAAAACAACGGCGCTGGTTTCCACACCCAGCTACGCGCTGGCGCTGGCTGACCGGATGGCGCAACTGGGCATAGATCCCAAATCACTGACCTTGAAAACCGGCCTTTTCGGGGGCGAGCCCTGGTCGGAAACAATGCGCCGGGAAATCGAAAACAGGCTTTGTCTCAGCGCCACGGATAATTATGTCCTTTCCGAAGTAATCGGTCCCGGCATTGCCGGCGAATGCCATTGTAAAAACGGCATGCATATTTACGAAGACGCCTTCATCGCGGAAATTATTAATCCGCAGACCGGCGAGAGCCTGCCGCCCGGGCGGACAGGTGAGCTTGTTCTGACGACACTTACCAAAGAAGCTTTTCCACTGGTTCGTTATCGCACCGGCGATATTACCAGCATTAACGACTCTCCCTGCGAATGCGGCCGGAATCTGGCGCGCATGAAAAAGACCCTGCAGCGTTCCGATGACATGATTATCGTCAAGGGCGTCAATGTCTATCCATCGCAAATTGAGGAGGCTTTGTTTGCCGCCGCCGGCGGCGCTGCTCCTTATCAGATTGTTGTGGAACGTAAAGCTGCACTCGACACAATAGAAATAGTAATCGAGATAACCGATAAAATTTTCTCCCTCGAGCTGCAAAAACAACGCTCCTTCCTGGAAAAGGTGAGACAGAGCATTTCCTCGGTCATCGGCATTAAGGTTACAGTCCGGCTGGTGGAAGCCAAAAGCCTGCCGCGGGAAGACGACAGAATTATCAAGGTGGTTGATAAAAGACAACTATAATCGGCTAAAAAATTGTATCAGCTGTTATTCTTTTTGACCGGCGGCCGGTTTTTTTGATTTTCTTTTGATAATCTCGAGCAGTTCATCGCGATAATAATAGACGACGCCAATCACAGCGAAACTGGCAAAGGCAAAAATCGCCAATAAAATATATTGTTCATTACGGGCAAAACTCCCGCTGACTGAAAGCATGGCCGTGCCGAAGAATCGTCCCGTCGTGGAAATTATCAGGAAGGTCGCCACCGGCATGCGGCTCACCCCCATGATGTAGCACAGATAATCTTTAGGAAAGCCGGGAATTAAAAAAAGAGCCAGCGAAACCAGAATACCCTGATGTTCCATAAAATGATCAAATTTATTAACAACTTCCTTTTTTACAACTTTCTCCAGCAGTGGCATGCCGAAAAAATGCGCCAGCGCAAATGCCAGCCAGGAACCAAGAGTTAGTCCGACAGTGGAATAGATTGTTCCCGGAACCGGTCCGAAAATATAACCGCCGATGAAACCAGTCATTTCGCCGGGAATCGGCGCGGCGACCACCTGAAATATCTGAATTACAATAAAAACAATCTCGCTGTAGGGCTTATTGTCTTTAATGAAATCAATTACCTTGTTTTTATTGCTGAAGAACAAATGAAGATCAAAATGAAAAAACAAATAAACCGAAACAATTATCAGGATGACCAGCAGGATAAATCTGAGAACTATATTATTTTTCATTGGTCCGCGACGACGCATTCTTTCTACAAACTTGCCGTCGAGCTTATTATAATATTTTGCGGCAGTCAAACGGATTTGTTTTTACCCGGCGCAACGGCCGGATGAGAAAATCCCGCGGCGGGCATGCGGATATCTGCATTACCGGCGCGGATAAGGGAGTGTGTAATTTTCTTCTTACGCCGCCCGACAGGCACTCATCGCTGACGGTTTTCGCTCCGGCTGGCCCGATAGAACTCCGTAATAAAATCAGTATCCAGCGGTGACAGATCGAAGCGCAATACTGCTTTGTTAATCAGCTGCTGATACGATTGATCCGGGCTTTCATCCTTTTCCTGCGATATCCATTTGATTACTTTCTGCAGTTTCCCCTCGGCTGAAATATTCATATTATTAGCCTCCCTTGTATCATTATTATTTTAACGCGCTCTGTTGTCAATATCTTTCCACAGAAGCAGAAAGGAAGCCGCATAGCAGATAATGCCGACGGCGAAGGTAAACGCAAGCCCGCAGGCGGCACTCAGGTAGAAACTCAGAATAACTGCGAAGGTGGCAAAAAGACAATTTACGGCAAAAAAGAAGGGAATGTGCCCGCCGGATATTCCTCCTTTAATCTTCTCCAGCATAAAGGGGAAGGGAACTCCCATACAGAAACCAAGCGGCAGAATCGTCAGGCTGACAAGCAGTGAATTATTGAGCGGGCTGCCTCCGATGTTGCCGATAAAATTCCTGTTCAGAAAAAGATGATACAGGCAAAACACTAAAATGCCGCCACAGGCCAGCAGGGCAATTTTCCTGGTAAATTTCCTTGAATAATAACTGCCGATACCGGAAGAGAAAAGCAGTGTGGCCAGAACAAAAATAAACGCATAAGCGGGCGAACCGGTCAGGATTTGATAGAAATTAATCAAACCAATCTCAATGATAAAGTAGCCCAGGCCGATTAAACCGAAATACAGCGACTGAGCGGCAAAGTCCGTTTTATTGACCACGGGATTAATTCTCAGCCAGTAAATGCTGATAATCAGCAACAGGACGAGACAGATTAAGCCGATTTTAATGAGAGGCGATTTTACCAGAGAATTATCCGCATAGACCGACCACGGAAATGGTTTGTCATCAGTGATTACAGAAAGGTCAACACCCGGTAAATCGGCATCGCCTTTTATAACGGCATGAACCTTTTCAGCATAAGGGGTCTTCGCAACATTTTCCGGGTAAATGGGGATCACTTTATAAATACCTTTAATACCAAAATAATTTTCGACATCGAAACGCCACGAGTTGATTTTTTCCCAGTCACTTTTCATAAAGGGTGTTTGTTTAATCACAACCTGACTCATTTCCTTGCTCCCATATACTTTCAGCGACATTAATTCACAAATCCAGTTGTAATAGAAGATATGTTCCTCGGGATTTTTAAAACCACGGTCTTTCATTACCTGCATAATGGTATTTAATATTTTCAGACTGCCGAGCTTTCCCTGCTCGTTAAAAAGCCTTTCTTCAATAGTGATAAAGCCTCTTTCCGATAAGTGATCCAGCATGCTATTTATGGCTTCATATGTGTGCAGACCCTCGGGAGCTCCAACGCGGCTGACATCGTTGATTGTATGGATATTCATCATGGTTATAATATCGAACTTTTTCGTTTTGGGAAGCAAATCAAGATAAGTCCGCCCATTGATGTTTTCCAACTCATTCATTAAGGGATAAATACCGGAGTAAAATGTTCTTTTCTTTTGCATCAAATTAATAATCTGGGGATTGAGTTCTACGCCGGTAATCCTTCCACTGCCGCTGGTAGCGTATGCCGATTTAACAACTCCCTGCGCAGAAGCGCCGATCAATAAATATTCCGGATCAACGAAAAGGCCGCGGATAATTCTGGGGTCGTGATAGTAATAATTATAAGGTGTGTTTATGATACTGTCGTTGACCTGTCCATCAAAAGCAACATAAATCCAATCGGCATTTGGCGGCAGATATTCGGGGTACTTATGATAATAAGGAATTTTCAGGAATAAGTTTTTCAAGTCATCATTACGGATAGTGAAAGCATCAATCCTCTGGACATTGGAGCCTTTGGAATATGCTGGTTGAACATCGTCACCCAGGCAAAATATTTTTTTGTCGTAAAAACCCGGCGCGCAGCGGGTTATTTTAGCAAAGTTCAGCCAGTCATTATAAATCAAATTATATAATAATAGCGTAGCACAGAAAAACATGATTGTATAACCGGCATTGAAAGCTGCTCGATTATTGTACTCGCGCGACTGCAATGAAAAACACATAATCATGATCATGATAATAAAACAATTTTCTTCCCGAAACAGCGGAATCAGGAAAAGTGTGAATAAGACGCCGGCCGTTGCCCCGGCAAGATCGAAGAAATAAATCTTGCGGGCATCGTCAGCTTTCAGGTAGTTGGCAATAATAATATTACCCAGCGCGAAAGGAATAATTAAAATGGGCGAAAAGAAAAGATAATCAGGGAGAAGAATAAAATTAAGAAAAGAAAGAATGATGAACAGAATTATCAGCAGTTTGAGCCCGATAATCATATTTTCCGTCAGGCTTTTAATCCGGTGGCTGATGATGGCGCCAATGCCGAGCCCCAAAAGAACATAGGAAATAATCAACAGGGCGTTTAAATAATCAAGAATAAAGAGAGAGGTTTTAAAATACAGTGTTTCCAGAAAAAATAAAACAAAGGCAATCGTAAAGACTTCCCGCGACTGTCTGTCAATTTTCAATTTAGCGAAATATAAATTCATTTTAGCAGAAATAAGAATCTTCAAGCTTTCGATATTAAAAGCTATTTTTTAACATATAATACATCTAATACGTAACTTATGTTGTATAACATCTGTTACATAATCGTTTATAAATGTCAATAAAAAAATTGACTGATTCTTTTTGCCGTGGCTGCCGCATCTGGCTTGAATTTCTCAGCAACGGCTGGAACAATAGTCCGCTGGCCGCTAATTACCGCACGGGAAAGATAATTTTATCAACAAAAAAGGGACTGATGCCCTGACAATCCTTATTTTGCCTGTTTCTCCGGCAATACGCAATTCATGGCATAACCCATAATATTGTATCCGGCATCCACAAAGAGGGTTTCGCCGGTGATGCCGCTCGCCAGGTCGGAAAGCAAAAACAAAGCCGCCCTCCCGACTTCCTCCTGCGTAACGCCGCGTTGCATGGGCGCGTTCGCTTCGGTAAAACGCGCCATTGTTTCAAAATCGCCGATGCCGCCGGCGGCGCGGGTGCGGATTGTTCCAGGAGAAACGGCGTTCACCCGAATCCCCTGCGGGCCCAGGTCGTGAGCCAGATAGCGAACCGATGATTCCAGCGCGGCTTTCGCCACGCCCATAACATTGTAATTCGGAATAACCTTGTCGGAACCGTAATAGGACATGGTTAAGGCCGCCGCATTGCGTCCCTTCATCATTCCCGCCGCTTCCCTTAAAACCGCCGTGAAGGAATAGACGCTGATCAGCATGGAATTGATGAATCCTTCCCGCGAAGTTTCCAGATAGCCGTCTGAAAGCTCCCCCCTGGCGGGGCCTCCCGCTATACCATGCACAACAAAATCAAGCTCGCCGGCAAAGTGCCCCTGGAGTTTGGCAAAGACCGATTTGATGTTTTCATCGCTGGTAATATCCAGCATCTCGTAAAAATCGCTGCCCAGCGACTGAAACAGCGGAATAACAAATTTACCGGTCTTTTCATTTTGATAAGTGAAGGCCAGTTTTGCGCCCTGTTCGGCCAGCACTTTGGCCACGCCCCAGGAAATGCTGTTTTCATTGGCGACACCGAGAATAATCCCTTTTTTATTTTTCATGATTTGATTCATATTATCCTCCCTGTCAATTTTTATTTTCTTTAATAAATTTTTTAAATTCCGGGTGCCGCTTCAGCAATTGACCTCCCGCGGCTATCAGCCTGTCAACTTCTTCTCTGGATAATTTAAACGAAGTGGGCAGGTTGTTAAAATAATCGCGCTCGGCGGCATCGGTAAAATTATCGAAAGCCAGCTCGACAAGATACAGTTTCAGATTACCGCCGGCCAGCGGCGGTATCTGATAGCCATCCATGGAGTGCCGATCCAGTAATTGCTGACAGCCGTCTCTGCTTTGCTGCGCCGCGATGCGCTCTTTGAAAAGTTGAGCAAACACCTCCGCCGATTCAAAAGTGTAATTATCCATTGAGACTGTCGCCGTCTTGAACGCGGCCGTCTCTAGGCCGGGCGGCGACTCATCCCTGTCGAAAGTCTCCTTTTTAGCGGTTTTGGCGTTGACCACTATCACCAGCATTTTTTTAATTCTGCCCTGATTGATGGCGGCGCGGATATCTTCGCGCACATAGAGATCATAAATTGCCCGCAGCCCCAGGTTGTCAGCCAGACCGCCATCCATCAGATGCACATAGGGATGCTCTCTGTCATTGGCATAAACGGTATTATTCAGCGCCGCATAATAGCGCCGTTTATTATTGGTGTAATCTTTCAGAGCCAGTTTATCCTGTGCGGTAATTTTCTTTTCCGCGGGATAAGGATAATTGACAAGACTTAAAGGAGAAAGCAAAATCGGAAAAGCGGAAGATGCGGCGACAGCGCGGGCGACGGGAAAGGAACGGATATCGGAGCCCAAATAGCAGAATTGTTTGCCGGTAAATTCAAAACGCGCGCCATTATATAAATTGGTGGCATTAATAATCAGAAACGGTCTGGTATTCCCCGGTGTCAGTGTCCCGTAGGTCCGCCCGTTGAAAATGCTCTCATCATAGAGTTCAGCGGCCAGATCAATGCGGCTGAAAAAGGGCGAAGCCAGTCGCCATAAATTGACGGGATTGGCAACCCGCCGGAGCAGTTCGCCTTGAATATCGCTATAGAGAAATTTTTCCCTGAATTCGGAAAATATCCTGTCGCCGAACAACGTGTAGTATGCGCCGGTGAAGGAGCCGCCCGATACGGTGGAAATAACGTCAACTTCATCGAGAATGGTTTTTCCGCCGGATATTTTTGTTTCCCGCAGTCCGGCCAGCACTCCGTAAGCCAGTGCGGCCGCCCTTGTTCCGCCACCGGAGAAGGTCAGGACAACAAAAGTTTCTTCGCCGCCCGGTGGAGCTTCCGCAAGCTCTGTATAATCATAACCTGCCGGGCAGGAGGCGCCATGCAGCGGCTGGTTTTGGTGATAATGAGCGCAGCCGGCCAGAAGCGCCAGGGACATAACGGCTATGGATAAAATTTTAATATTAAAGTTCAACAAAGGTCACCTCCCGGGGAGTCAGCGGAGATGTTTCTTGCAGAACTATTTTTCTGCGGCGCGGCCGGAAATCATAAGGCGGAGCTTTCAGGGAAATTATATGAGTTCCCTTTTCCAGCTCAATTATCTCGTTGGTATTGCCCTGCGCTTCCTTGTCCACCAGCACTTCCCTGTGCGCAGGGTAATCAACCAGTAAATATTCCATAAAAAATCCCCCCCTGAAAATTTTACTATGGCAACAAATACGGATATGAACTTTTTTCCGGCGACAACAAACGGTGATGAAAAATAACATCGGGCGGCGCAAATCGCAAGTGAAAATAATTTGTTGGCGAATTCAGATTTTCTGTTCTTTTGCCCCGGCTAACGGCTGCGCTTTACGGCAACTCTGTCGCAATATTTATAAACGGGGCAGCGACTGCAAAATGGTGAAACAGGCTGGCAGGTTTTGCGGCCGAAGGCAACCATGATGGTGTTGTAAATTATCCAGTGGCGGCGCGGCAGTTTTTCCCGCAGAGCAAACTCCGTTTCGTCCGGTGTCTTTGTTTGTACGTAGCCCAGCCTGTTGGAAATGCGGTGCACATGCGTATCCACGCAGATGCCGGCCTTGCCGTAAGCCAGAGATATTACGAGATTGGCTGTTTTACGCCCGACGCCTTTAATGCTCAGCAAATCATCAAGATTGTCGGGAACCCTGCCGGAAAAACGGACCAGCAAGTCGCGACAGGCCGCCTGAATTGTTTTTGCCTTGACGCGGTAGAATCCCACCGGATAAATGGCTTTTTCTATTTTTGGCAAAGACAGCCTGAGCATTGATTCGGGCGTTTGCGCCAGTTGAAAAAGCCTCTGCGTCGCCTCCGCGGTAACTTCGTCTTTGGTGCGCAAGCTGAGCAGGGTGGAAATGAAGATAATAAACGAATCACTCTCGGCGCGCGCCAGATGAGAGACAATGGGCATTGCACCTATGGCAAGCTCTCTTTTCAGTATTCTGACAACATCATTTATTTGCTTATTCTGCAAAATTAAGTTCCTTCCCCCGCCCCCTGTTTTCTCACTGGCGCCTGTTTCTACTCCGCAATAAATTCTTTCACCAGCCGGAAGAATTCCGACTCATTGGCAAAAAACGGGCTGTGGTCGCCCTGCGGAAAATAAACCAATTTACTGCCGGGAATATTATCCCTCACGTATTCGCCCGTCGGGCGCAGATAAAACTGGCTTTGTTCCCCGTAAAGAAGCAGTGCCGGCACATCTATCAGCGGCAAAACAGGGCGATAGTCTTTAGCGGAGAAACTCCGCCAGATACTCGCCAGCCCGCGCGAAGCTTCCGTCGCCGGCACCGGCAATACCTCTGCCGGAAAACGCGCCGCCATCGAAGAATTTTTGTTAAATTCCTGGTGGAGCATAAGCTTTCCCATTTCATTGAGGCCGCCGGGAACGTCTGCGGAAAAAATGCTCATTAATTCCTCGTTTTTTTCCGCCGGCAAATCACCGAATACTCCGAGACGCCATTCATCATCAGTCATCAGTTTGGGTGACTGGTCAACGATAACGATTTTGGCAAGGCGGTCGGTCCGGTAGCGGCTGATGTATTCGAACAACGTCAGGGCGCCCATGGAATGGCCGATAGCAATTACCGGATATTTTTCCGGATAAATGTCGGTGAGAAAATAGCGCAAATCATCGGCCAGATCGGCAATCGTGGCGTTTTCCTTAATCCCGCTGCGGCCGTGATTGCGCGCATCCCACATATACAGGTTGAAGTCGGCCAGCTGCTTCGTGAAAATCCTGTATAAACCGATATGGACAATGCCCCAGCCATGCAGCACAATTACCGTAAAGGGAAGCCGGCCGGGAGAGAACTCATAATTCAGTTTTGTTTTATCGAAACTCTGAAAATACGCCATGATGTCATTCCTTATTTTGTCATCATTAATTTCTGTTCATCCCGCGGCACGTACCATTTGATAAAATTATGGCCTATCCCCAGCGGCGTCAGCTCCACACCACGGAAGCGCTTATTAATTATCAGGAGATCATCGGGAACATAGAGAAAAGTGTAGGGCTGTTCCTCGGCCAGAATCTCCTGAAAACGGTCGTAATATTTTTTGCGTTCCCGCTGACTAAATGTGCTGCGTCCCTTCTCCAGCAATTCGTCCACTTCCGCATTTTTATAGGAAATGAAATTCAACTCCTCCGGCGCCGTCTTACTCGAATGCCAGACATCGTAAGCATCCGGATCAAGCGGTATCGTCCATCCCATAATCAGCGCTGCGAAACGTCTTTTGTTAATGAAGTCGTTGATAAACGCCGCCCATTCCAGAATCCTGATTTTTACCTTAATACCGACGTCAGCCAGTTGCCGCTGAATTATTTCCGCGCACTTCTGCCTTGTTTCGTTGCCCTGATTGGTCACCAGTTCAAACTCGAAAACTCTGCCGTCTTTTACGAGAATACCTTCGCTGTTTTTCTCCTTCCAGCCTGCTGCCGCCAGAAGTTCCTGCGCTTTTTGCGGATCGTAATTGTAGCTGCGGACATTGCCGTTATAAGGCCAGGTGCCCGGCTTGAAAGGCCCGGTCGCCGGTTTGCCGAGCCCTAAAAGCACACCCTGCACAATTTCTTCTTTATTGATGGCATGGGAAATGGCCTGCCGCACTCTTTTATCGGCAAAAAACGGATTTTTCAGATTGTATCCCAGATACGTATATTTGAATCCGAGGTAGCGGTATTTGTCGAAATTTTTGCGGAAATAATTATTTTCGGTCTGACGGGTATATTGCAGCGGCGACAGGCTGTCCGAAAAATCGAGTCCCTGCGCGCGCAGTTCCAGAAACATCGTCGCCATATCAGGGATTATTCTGGTTATATAACCATCAAGGTAAGGCCGTCCTTCAAAGTAATCATGATTGGCGGCCAGAACTATTTTCTGGCCGGCTACCCATTCCCTGAATTTGTAAGGACCGGTGCCGACAGGCCTTCTTTTGAGCGGGCTTAACGTGATGTCTTTTCCTTCGAGCAGGTGGCGGGGCAGAATTGACGAGCCCCAGCTGATCAGCGCCGGCGCAAAGGGCTTATCATAAGTGACCCGGAAGGTGTAATCATCGAGCACTTCCGCCTTTTTTACTTTCAGAAAATCGCCGGCATACGCCGTCGGAGTTTTCGGATCAACCGTTACCCGATAAGTATAAAGGACATCATGCGCGGTGAAGGGGCGGCCGTCATGCCATTTGACGCCTTTGCGCAAATGAAAAGTGATGATCAGTCCGTTTTTCGCAATGTCCCAGGATTCGGCCAGATCTCCCGTAACGGAAAGGTCCTTATCATACTTGACAAGCCCGTTGTAGATATAGCCGGCAACGTCGTGAGACGGTTTATCGGAAGCCAGAAGCGGAATCAAATTGCTCGCATCGCCGATGTCGCCCCGCACCATGATATCGCCGTAAGCCGGAGCTTTGACTGCGAGAATTTCCGGCCTGTCCGCCGCTTCTTCTTTCCCGCAGGCGGCCGCCGTTAACAGCAGCAATAAGAAAATCAAGATATTGATTTTTTTCATGGCCAAGTAATTACCTAAGAGACCCCGCCTTTGCAACTGATATTTTTCTCCGCTGCAATGAATTCGTTAAATATTTTTGACCTGACAACGATAAAGTTGTATACGGGATTTGCGAAAGGCATAAACAATGTCCAGGGACATGCTCAACAAGGAAAGCCGCAAAAAACAGAGAAAAGAAAAGATGCGGATGAATGCTTTCGGATTCTGGGATATTTTCCGGAACGCCCTGAACAATTTCCGTATTAACGGCGATGCCAATCAGGCGGCGGCTATCGCCCTTTATGCCATTCTTTCCGCCATTCCCCTGTTTATTTTAACCATTGTCGCCGCAGGTTTGATTTTCGACTCGCACCCGCAAATACAAAACTATATTGCAACGGCGATAAAAAATCCGTATTTTTCCGAAAATTTGCTGGCGCAGTTGGGTCAGATTGAAAGTAAAAAAAATCTGCTGGGTGGAGTGGGCATCCTGAGCCTGATCTGGCTTTCCTCCATGATGTTCAGTTCCGTGGAAACAGCGCTCAACATGATTTTCCGGTCGCCCCGGAAACGCAATTATTTCCTTTCCAAACTGCTGGCCTTCGCCATGATTCCGCTGGGCTGGATTATCGGCATTGCCAGTATCGCCATTACATACATTGCGGCGTTACTGATGAAATATCCTGATTACGTCGCCAGAACAATCGGTTTTTCTCTTTCCGGCGTCTCCATTTTTCTGCTGCAATACGCCCTGCCCTACACAGTAAGCGTTTTGCTGTTCAGCTTTATCTATCGGATAATTCCGACTGCCAGGATTCAACCTAAGGTAGCATTGGCCGGCAGCGCGGTTTTTGCACTGCTTATGGAAATCGCCAAGCAGTTTTTCACCTGGTACATCGCCAGCTATACCCGTTACAATATTATTTTCGGCTCGCTGGAAACCGTCGTCATTCTGGTTATCTGGGTTTTCTATGTCGCCCTGATATTTTTATTCTGTGCGGAAATAATGTCTTCCTATCAGCGGCGCGATTACATATTGCTGGAAAGAGCGATTCTTCAATCGCACAGCGGCAGAACGAAAGTCAACGAAAGGCTCTTTAAAAAATTCGGCCGTGATTACCCGGCGGGCAGCATTGTTTTTTCGGAAGGCGACAATAACCGAGATATGTTTTATATTCTTTCGGGAAAAGTTGTTCTGGAAAAGGAAGCCTGTCAGGTAAAGAAAACACTGGCCGAAATCGGACCGGGAGAGTATTTCGGGGAAATGGCGGCGCTGATTGAAGCCCCCCGCACCGCAACGGCCCGGGCGCTCACCGACAGCAATCTGGCGGTAATCAGTGGAGCGACTTTTTACAGTCTGGTCAGGGAAAGCCACGATGTTGCTGTCCTGATGCTGCGCGAGTTCTCCCGCCGCCTGAAAAATTCCAATACCGCGCTGGAAGAGCTGACTAATGTCTGGATTCGCTTTGTCGTGATATTGTATTTTCTGGACGACGGGGATATATTGATGGAAAAAAGCCTGCCGGAACTGGCCGCGCTGACCGGCAAACTGCCGGAGGAAATAAGAAAAGTCATCAACGATCTGACAGCGCTGCAAATAATCAGCGTCAATCATGACGGCTTTGTGGCCGTTGATAAAAAACGAATATGGGCAATGCAGAAAGCGGACGAGTTAAAAAAGTGCGTCATTGAAGAAACTGATAAAATATAGAAAAAAGGGGGAGCTATGAAACCAATAGGACCTTTGATGTGGGAACACCGGCTGATAGAAAAAATGCTGATTGCGATGATGAAGCATGTGGATGAAATTGAAAAAAGTAAAAAGGTTAATCCCGTCGTGATTGATCTGGCGGTTGATTTTGTCCGGATGTATGCCGATCGCACCCATCACGGCAAGGAAGAAGAAATTCTTTTTCGTGATCTGGCAAAAAAAGACCTTGCACCGGATTTGCAGAAAACCATGCAGGAGCTGCTCGACGAGCATGTCTGGGGACGTAAAACGACAGCAGCCCTTGTTGCCGCCAAGGAAAAATATTTGCAGGGTGATGAAAATAAATTGGCTGAAATAATTGATCTGGCGCGGCAACTGGGTAATTTTTATCCCCGGCATATTGAAAAAGAAGACAAGCATTTCTTCTATCCCTGTCAGGAATATTTTAGCCTTGATGAACAGAATAAAATGCTGGCTGAATTCTGGGAATTTGACCGCAAAATGATTCACGAAAAGTATAACAGGATTTACGAGGAATATAAAAATCTCGGCAAATAGTTCATTTGAAGAAAAATATTATTACGCAGGTTTATGAAATTGTGGAGCAGGCGGAAGCGGCGCAACTGGCCGCCGCGGGAGTTGATCATATCGGCTCCGTAGCGTTCCTTCAGGATAAAAGGCATAATCAGGCCATCCGCGAAATGTTCCGGTTTCTCAAAAACACCGGGGCCGGGAGTTCCTTGATTCCGCTGTTCAATGATGAGGATGAGATTTTCCGGACTCTGGACTATCTGCAACCGGATATAGTGCATTTCTGTGAATTTATACCTTTGAACGTAAAAAAAGCGGACGAGACAAAGATTGTCCGGGATAAATTGATTCTTCGTCAAATGGCGGTAAAAGAAAAATTCCCCGGTATCAAAATCATGCGTTCCCTGCCCATCCCTGCCGCCGGCACGTCTGGCGAGGAGAGCACGGCCATCAGCATTCTGGAATTGGGACGCCTGTTTGCGCCCTGCTCCGATTACTATCTGACTGACACCATTTTAAATATGGATTTACCGGATGCCGCAGCCCGGCAACCTGTCGCCGACTTTGTCGGTATTACCGGAAAAACCTGCGACTGGGCAATAGCCGCAAGGCTGGTTGCCGCTACTGCAGTTCCCGTCATTCTGGCAGGCGGTATAGGGCCGGAAAATGTCTATAACGGCATAATGCAAGTATGCCCCGCCGGTGTGGACAGTTGCACAAAAACCAACCTGCTTGATGCAGAGGGAAAACCCGTGCGCTTTAAAAAAGATATGGCCAAAGTCCGCCGACTGATTGCGGAAACAAAACGGGCGGAGATAAAATTAAATCAATAATACTCTGCGGGAAGCAAGGAAGTGTCTTTGATTTTTTTCCCGACAGGACAAACGGCAACGCAAATGCCGCAGCGGCTGATTTTTTCATTCTTTTTTTTAGAAATACGTTCCGGGCTTTCTCACAGGATTGAAAGCTATTATAAAATTTGTCGCGGTCAACATGAAAAAAATTATTAATTAAGAGATTTAATAAGCTCTTCTATGGCAATTTCCGGCTCTTTTCCCAAATGAAAGCGCAAAACTTTTCTGCCCAGTCGGCCGAGAGCCTGTCTGTCGCCGAGCGCCTGCGCTGTTTTGAAGGCAGCAAAGGATAAAGTTGAGTCCGGCGAATCCACGCCATCGGGAATAGCGATATCATTTTCATCATCGGCGGTAAGCTGAACGAATAAACCGTGACCGGCATCCCCTTTGTGCAACTGTCCGGTGGAGTGCAGGTAGCGTGGCCCGCAGGCCACCATTACCGCCATCCCGGTTTTTCTTCTTAGAACACTGCGTAATTCATTCAGCCGGGTCGCAATTTCCGGCGTCGGGCTCAAATACGACTGCAGGCAGATATAGGAATCTTCCTTTTCCTGTGAGAGAATATTTCCCCAGGCTTCCCTCAAGGAAGAACACTTTCCGCTTCCGTAAACACGGCACTCCCCTGCTACCAGATCCGGCGCTTCCTGCGGCAATCCCTTTTTCTCCCGGTAGAGATCAATCATTTTTTTCGTCAGCGCTTTTGCCGATTCGACATCCGGCTGGTCAAAGGGATTAACGCCCAAAATATATCCGGCAACAGCCGTCGCCATTTCCCAGGAAAACATCTGCGCTCCCAAATCATAAACATCCCTTACTTTAATTGTAATCACCGGATGCCCCGCCGCCGCGAGGGCGGTTATCCTGCCGGCATATTCATTTTTCCCGTCGTCATACACAACGAAACATCTATCCCGCCGATAATTATCCGGGACATCGAGGGAAGCATCTACAACAGGCACAATACCCTTCCCTTCCTTTCCGGTGCTTTCCGCGATCAGTTGTTCCAGCCAGCTGCCCAAAGCCAGCCACTGCCGGGGAAAGACAAAGGTGAGTTTGTTACGGCCCTTTTTTGCCAACGTTCCCAGGACAACACCCAGCGTAATGCCGCTGGAATCAAGTTCACCTGGCGGCGATGCGACTTCTTCTCTTTGTGCCGCCGCTCTGGCCTTTTGCAGCAAGCTTTCAATATTGACGCCAATCAGCGCCGCCGGTACAATGCCCGGAAGGGAAAGAGCGGAATAACGACCGCCAATGGAAGGGTTGCTTAAAAATACATGCCGGATGGCATGTCGGTAAGCCAGTTCTTCCAGCGGGCTGCCCGGATCGGTGATGAAAATGAAACGGCCGGCTGCGGCCTTACCTGATTCTTTCCGGGAAAGATTGAAAAAATAGCGAAAAAGAAATTCAGTTTCAATGGTCTTGCCGGATTTGGAAGAGACCAGAAAAATTGTTTTTCCAGGCTGCATGTTTCGGGTGATTCGGGCAAGGGTAAAGGCGTCGGTTGTATCCAGAACATGCAAAGCGGGATATCCGGCAGCGCTGCCGAACATCTTGCTGAAGACTTCCGCAGCGAGGCTGGAACCGCCCATCCCCAGCAAAACAACGTCTTTAAAACCGTCTTTGCTGACAGAACCGGTAACGGAAAGGATGTAAGAGATATTTTTCAGTGTTTCCGCCGGAGAATCAAGCCAGCCCAAACGATTGGCAATTTCTTCCGCGCGTGGTTTCCAGACGGTATGGTCTTTTGCCCGGATGCGCTCCACAATCCTGTCTTGACGCAGACGCAACAATGCGCTTTCAGCATCCTTTACGTAATCTCCCTCAGAATAAGTGACAGTTGAGTTATCTTCCATTGCCCGGCCTATGGCTTCATTCCCGTCAGTTCCTTGACAGCTTCAACAACCCTCTCCGCTGTGATGCCGAATTTTTCATAAAGCACCGGCCCGGGAGCGCTCGCGCCGAAACTATTCATGCCGATAATTTTTCCCGGCAACCCGACATAATGTTCCCAACCCAGCTTGATGCCCGCTTCCACGGCAACGCGCGCCGTGATTGCCGAAGGTAAAATCCGCTCGCGGTATTCCCGTGGTTGACGATCAAATATTTCCCAGCAGGGCATCGAAACAACGCGTATTTTCCCGCCCTGCTCTGCCAGTTGCTTTCCGGCTTTCAACGCTAGCGGCACTTCCGAGCCTGTGGCAATGATGATTGCTTCGGGATTAGGATCTGATTCCCATAAGATATAACCGCCCTCCCGCACACCGACAGCGGTCGCGCAGACTTTTCTGTCCAGAACAGGCAGGTTCTGGCGGCTGAAGATAAGAGCGGTGGGGCCTTCATTATTGTTAAGCGCCAGACGCCAGGCTTCCACAACTTCATTGGCATCAGCCGGACGGATAACATTAATGTTGGGCACCAATCTTAAGTTCATCACCTGCTCAATCGGCTGATGAGTCGGACCGTCTTCGCCCACCGCAATGCTGTCGTGAGAAAAGACGAAAATCGCCCGCAAACCCATCAAAGCCGCCAGCCGCAGTGGCGGACGCATATAATCGGCAAAAGCCAGGAAGGTGGCTGTGTAGGGAATAAAGCCGCCGTGCAGGGCCATGCCCACGGCTACGCATCCCATCGCGTGTTCGCGCACCCCGAAATGGATATTGCGTCCGCTGTAACTCCAACCGCCGCCCACCATCCCGTGCAAACCATCTGCTGACGCCGCCGGACTCTGAAAATCGCCGCGGCCTTTGAGCCAAGTAAACGTGGAGGGATTCAAATCAGCGGAGCCGCCGGTTAATTCCGGCAACCGGGCGGCAATAGCCTGCATGACTGTTTCGGAAGCCTTGCGTGTGGCAACATCTTTGGAACCATCCGGGAAAGGACTGAAGGCCGTTTCCCAGTCGGCCGGAAGTTCGCCGCGCATGACGCGATTAAATTCCGCAACATGCTCGGGTTTTTTCGCTGCCATGCTCTGCATATTTTCCCGCCATAGTTTTTCCCGTTTTTTACCGCGGTTTATCGCTTTGCGGAAATATTTCAGAACATCCTCGGGAATATAAAAAGGCGGCTCCAGAGGCCAGCCCAAAGCCGCTTTCGCGCCTTGGAGCTCTTCGGCCCCCAGCGGTGCGCCATGCGAATCGCAAGTGCCCTGTTTGCAGGGAGCGCCGAAACCGATGGTGGACTGAACACAGATAAGAGAAGGCTTGCCGGTTTCCTTTTTCGCCTTTTTAATGGCGCGGACGATTGCCGCAATATCGTTGCCGTCTTTGACTTTTTGCACCTGCCAGCCACAGGCTTTGAAGCGCATTCCAATATCTTCGGTAAAGGAGAGGCCGGTTGAACCGGCAAGCGACACTTTGTTGTCATCATAAAGAACGATTAATTTACCCAGGCGTAAATGCCCGGCCAAAGCGCAGGCCTCCGCGGTAACACCTTCCATCATATCGCCGTCGCCCGCCATAACGTACGTGTAATGAGAAACAATTTTTGTTTCATCCGTATTGAAGCGCGCCGCGAGTTGCGCTTCGGCAATCGCCATACCGACGGCATTGGCAATCCCCTGACCCAGGGGTCCGGTAGTTACTTCCGCACCGGGAGTATGAATATATTCCGGATGGCCGGGGGTTTTGCTTCCCCACTGGCGGAAATTTTTTATATCATCCAATGAAATGTCGTAGCCCGTCAGATGCAAAAGAGCATACTGCAGCATGGAGGCATGCCCCGCAGAAAGCACAAAACGGTCCCGGTCCGGCCACCGGGGATTAAGCGGATTATACTTTAAGTGCCGCGTCCACAATGCAAAAGCCGCGGCTGCTGCTCCCAGCGGCATGCCGGGATGTCCGGATTTTGCTTTTTCGATGGCGTCCGCAGCCAGAAAGCGAATTGTATTGACGCACTTATTCTCCAACTCCAGTTTTGCCGACATAAAATCTCCTTATCAATACTGTGGTCATCGCCGGAAGGCTTGCAAAAACCGCGGCGATCAAATTTTTAAATTTTCTCCGGCTTTCAGGCCGATTCATTACCCAGCCAGCCCAGGTATTCTTCACTCCCTTTGATTATCGGCACGGCAACTATTTCCGGCATTTCATAGGAATGCAGACTTTTGATGGCTGCTTCCACTTTATCGTAAAGTTCAGCCGTTGTTTTAACGAGACAGAGCCACTCCTGAGTATTTTCCACCTTGCCTTTCCAGCGATACGTGCTTTCCACCGGCCCCATTATCTGCACGCAAGCGGCTAATTTTTGTGCCACCAGAAAATCAGTAATCTTTTTTGCCTGTTCTTTTGATTCCGTCGTTGTCGTTATTTGAATAAATGATTCCACAAAATCACCTTCTGCTATTCCAGTAAAAACAAATTAACGATACTCTAACGACCTTGCCAAATGCCCAGAGACAAGGCGCACATGGTTCGCAGTTCGACTGGCTCACTGTGACATGGCTCACCATGACAAGTAATTAGCATCCCAGCCTGTCCTGAGCCCGCCGAAGGGCAGCAGCGACAAAAGGCTGCAGTGCATCCGGCATTCGCCGGATTCACTCCGCATATGCGAGCCCGGCGCATGCCGGGAGCTTTTTCCGTGGTTGTGTCACTTTTTAGTGCATTCGTACATCAATATCGCCGCCGCCTGCGGCAAACTCAGCGAATCAGCCCTGTCATTGCCGGGAATTGTCCATTGCTCGTCAGCAAACGCGAGCATTTTTTCCGGCAGACCGTGGCTTTCACTGCCGAGGAGCAAAGCCGTTCTTTTTCCTGTGCTGCGGGGAACAACCCCCTGCCGCGCCGTGCTGCCGATGACAAAATATGTTTTTTTAATCTCCGGCAGCGCCGCCATCAAATCAATATTGCCGCTAATCGTCAAATAAAAAATGCTGCCCATGGAAGCCCGGATTGTTTTCGGGTTAGTGCAATCCACCGATTTCGTGCTTAAAACAATATTGGTAAAGCCGAACCAGTGGGCGCTGCGCAGGAGCGCCCCCAGGTTTGCCGGATTGTTAACCTCATAAATAAGCAGTGCATTGCCGCTGCCTTTTTTTATCGCCTCCGCCCAGGACAACTGCGGCGGCAGAGATGCCAGCGCCATTATTCCTTCGGGTTCCTTATCCTGGCTTACTTTTTTCCACTGTGCCTCGCTCAACTGGTAAACGGGAACATCGTCCGGTTTTGCCGCAATTGCCTTCTCCCAGTATTTTATTTTATCCGGCAACACCAGCAGGGCATTGACAGGCCAGGCGGCGCGAAACATTTCTGCTACGACTTTCACGCCTTCGGCCGGGAAAATACCCTCCCCGCGCCGAGCCGCTGTGTCATTTAACCCCGCCCATTTTTTCAGCTGGGCCTGCGATGGCCGGAGAAAATCATTCTTCATTGCCCGATCCTTCCCCTGCAACAGTAACCTGCGGTTTCTCCGTCTTGGGCCAGATCAGCGAGGAAATGACCGCAATCAGCAAAATGCCGGCGATTACAGCCAGCGAAACACTGATGGAAATCTTGAAGAAATCGGCTATGAGCATTTTCACACCGACAAAGCTCAATATCGCAGCCAGACCGTAATGGAGATGATGAAACAGATTCATCAATCCGGCAATGGCGAAAAACAGAGAACGCAGTCCCAGAATGGCAAAGACGTTGGATGTATAGACAATAAAGGGATCGGTGGTAATCGCCAGAATCGCCGGAATGGAATCAATGGCAAAAATGATATCCGTTGTTTCCAGCGCCAGCAGCACAGCCAACATCGGCGTGGCAACACGTCTGCCCTGCTCGATGATGAAAAATTTCGCTCCGGAAAACTGATGGGTAATGGGAACAAAAAAGCGCAGCGCCCTGATGGCGATGTTCTTTTCGGGATGAACTTCGCTTTCCTTGCCCATTGCCATTTTAATGCCGCTAAAAATAAGAAATACGCCGAAAATATACATTATCCAGTGGAATTTATTGATGAGCGCCACACCCGCAAAAATAAAGATACCGCGGGTAACCAGAGCAAGCAGGATTCCCCAGAACAAAGCCTTATGCTCATATTCCGGCGGCACACAGAAATAGCGAAAAAGCAGCAGAAATACAAACAGGTTGTCAATGCTCAGCGAATATTCAATCAGATAACCGGCGAGAAACTCCATGGCCTTGTTATGGCCGTAAAAAAAATATATGCCGACGCAAAACAGCAGCGCCAGAGTTACCCAGAAAGCTGTCCAGAGCATGGCTTCTTTGAGTCTGACAACATGGGTCCGCCGGTTAAAGACACCCAGATCCAGCGCCAGCATTGCCAGAATGAACACACCAAAAAAAATCCACCAGTAAACCATTTATGCGAAATTCCTTTTATTAGATTTTGCGGCGCAGCGCCTGCGCGGCATTGTGAATAATGTCCCAGGCTCCGCCGAAAGGAGGCGAATAAGCCAGATCCAGATAAGAAATTTCATCTATATCCAAGCCGGCCCAAAGAGCCACGGATAAAGCGTTAATCCTGCTGACTGCGCCTTTCTCTCCCACCGCCTGCGCGCCCAGCAGCTTGCCGCTTTTTTTATCCGCAATGAGCTTCAAGACCAGCAGTTTCTTCCCCAGCGAACCGGCAACGGCGTTGCCGGTGGTTACATTGCTTACCGGCTCAAAGCCTGCGGCCAGTGCTTCTTTTTCACCGATGCCTGTTGCCGCCGCTTCGAGATTGAACAGACGAAAAGATTGCGCGCCGACAACGCCCGGAAATTTCATAGGCTTACCGCCGATATTGCGCCCGGCAACCCGTCCCTGCTTATTGGCGATATCACCCAGAGGAATATTGACGTATTGTCCGCTCACACGGTGCCGGGATTCACAGCAGTCGCCTGCCGCGTAAACACCGGCCAGCGAAGTTTCCTGATATTCGTTGACGGCAATCGCTCCCGTCCTGCCAATTTTAATTCCAAGTTCAGCGGCCACCGCCACTTCCGGCCTTACTCCCGTTGCCATAAGCACCAGATCAGCCGGCCAATCACCTTTATCCGTTATAACGCGCAGCGGAAATTCCTCTCCCGTTTCAATCGCTTTTATTGCAGCGAGAGAAACATGCTCCACGCCTTTTTCGTTCAGTTCTTTTTTCAGCAGTTCGCCAAGTTCGCCTGACCAGCGATGCGCGGGAAGATATCCGCGGTCAATTATCGTTGTCGCCACACCGCTTAATTGCAGCGCCTCGCTCATTTCCATGCCAATGAAACCGGCGCCGACAATGACGGCTCTGCGGCAATTTTTCTCGCGTAAATAAGTTTTAATCTTTATGGCATCCGTCAGATTTTTTAAGGCAAATATTCCGGCCCGGTCTGTGCCCGGTATATCGGGCATAACAGCCCTGACGCCGGTCGCCAAAACCAGAATATCGAACGGCATTGTTTTTTTATCGCCGAGTTCAACTATTTTCTTATTGTAATCAACATTGACAACTTCCGTATTTAACTGAACAGCTATTCCCGTTTCGCGGAATTTCTCGGGTGTGCGGACAATTAAATTTTTTTCGTCCTTGATTACATCGCCGATGTAATAGGGCGTCGGTCAGGACGCATAGGAAACATGCGGACCTTTTTCAATAATGGTGATATTTAATGAAGGATTGTTGCGTTTCGCTTCCGCTGCTGTGGAAGGACCAGCCGCGCCGCCGCCGATGATAACCAATTTTTTTTCCATAATCATTTCCTCGTTTAATTATTCCCCGGCGGCTTTTTTCCGCCACCAGATAATGGCAATGCCCGCCGCAATCATGGTCAGGCAGAGCAGCTGCCCCATGCTGAAAAAACCGAAAAAGAATCCCAGTTGACCGTCCGGCTCGCGGAAAAATTCGACAAGAAAGCGCGCCACGCCATAGCCGATTATATAAAAACCCAGAATACTGCCTGTTGCCAAATTCTTTTTCCTCATCATCCAGAGAAATAAAAATAAAACTATCCCCTCAGTCGCCGCTTCATAAAGCTGTGACGGGTGGCGTAATTTATGTGTAACATCCAGCGGAAAATACATACCCCAGGGTACAGTGGTAATACGGCCCCAAAGCTCGCCATTGATGAAATTACCGATCCGGCCGAAAGTATAGCCGAGTGGAATAGCCGGACATATCAGGTCGGCAAAATGCCAGATATCAACGCCGTATTTGCGGCAAAAACAAATTGAAGCGATAACAACACCGATAACGCCGCCGTGATAGGACATGCCGCTCAATCCCACAAAACGGATTCCGTCGGAAAAATCAAATGGCAGTATTATCTCCAGCGGATGCTGAAAATAATAGTTGAAGTTATAAAACAGAGCGTAGCCGAAACGGCCGCCGATAATCACCCCAATCATCGCCCAGACAATCCAATCCTGGATTATTTCCGGCTTGTATTCAAAAACCGGTCGGCCCTTATCCGCCGTTTTTTCATTTTTTATCCGGTAAATAACCAGCAAATAAACAATGGCGGCGGCTACGATGTACATCAGGCTGTAATAGCGCAACTGAAACGAACCGATACTCAGCAAATTGGGATCAATATGAGAAGGCAGATTTTGCCAGGTTTCAACTAGAGATGTCATGATATAAGTCCCCTTGCTGCTTCTTTTCCCCAATTTCCTCATTTATCTGTGCAATCAAATCTTTTTCCGAAGGCAGATATTTTTTCAAATCGGCGGGCAGTCTTTTAGTTAGCTTATACTCAGCTACGCCTACCGGATTTTTGGCGCTTCTCAACGCATATTCTACAACAATGTTTTTCTTCTGCGCGCAGAGAATAATGCCGATGGAAGGATTTTCATCTTTCAGCCGGATTTTGTCATTGAGCAAATGCAAATAGAAATCCATTTTGCCCGCGTATTCCGGTTTGAAATCTCCCGTTTTAAGTTCTATGGCGACAAGGCATTTGAGCTTTCTATTAAAAAACAGCAAATCAATAAAGTATTCTTCGCCTTCCAGCTCCAAGCGATACTGATTGCCGATAAAGGAAAATCCCGCACCGAGTTCCAGGATAAAATGTTTTATTTTTTCGACAATTCGTTTCTCCAATTCTCGTTCCAAAACCGACCGGGTGATTCCGAGAAAATCGAGATTATAAACACTTTTGAGTGATTCATCCGCCTGCTCAACCAGATGCACTGGCAACGCTTTGGCAAAATTATGTTGTTTTTTCTTTAAACTTAATTGATACGCATCAGCATTGATCTGGTTAAGAAGAACATTTCTTGACCATCCCATCTCAGCGGATGCACGCAAATAATATTCCTTTGCTTTTGTATCTTTGACCTTGGAAAG
>JAKLDS010000041.1 GCA_022703375.1 Deltaproteobacteria bacterium
CTCTGTCATGCGCTGACTTTTGTAAATAATTTTATCTGTGGTAACTCCCTTTTTGCCCAGCTCTGTTTTTAATATTTCATTTTCACGAATCAGTTTTCTTCTTTCCGCCACCCGCTCGACCAAGAGCAATAATTCATCAAGCTCAATGGGTTTTGTTATGTAGTCAATGGCCCCCGCTTTGATTGCGTCCACCGCAGTTTCAATGGTGCCGTAGGCGGTTATAATAACGACATCTATTTCAGGATTAATTTTTTTTATTTCCTGCAAAACCTGCATGCCGTTCATGCCGGGCATTTTATAGTCCAGCAGTACCAGGTCAAAATGACTGTTTAAGACATTTTTGATTCCTGCATCGCCGTTTTCCGCTTCAGTCACAGTATGGCCTTCGGAGCGCAGAAAATCGCGCAGCATTTCTCGCTGCGACTGTCCGTCTTCGACTATCATGATGTTTAGCTTGCTCATAGCTTCCGTCTCTTCGGTGGATTCATTGTTTGACTCGTTCGCGGGGCAGAATTACTTCAAAGGTTGTCCCCTCGTCCTTTCTGCTGGTTACACGAATTTCACCGCCGTGGCCGCGGATTATTTCCGTAGCCAAAGGCACACCCAGCCCCAAACCTTTTTCCTTGGTGGTGTATTCGGGGCTGAAAATTCTTTCCACTTCTTCCGCTGTCATGCCGCAGCCGTTATCTGCTATACTTACTATAATATAATCCTTTCCTTCCTTATCCAGCGTTATGATAATTTTACCCTCAGAAGGTATGGATTCCATGGCGTTTTTAATCAGATTAAGAAAAGACTGCTGCAATTTGTTCACATCCATGGGAATTATCGCAGGTTTGTAACGCCATCTTGTTTCCAGGACAACATTGCGGGTGACCGCTTCCTCGTTAATGAGGCTGACGATTTTCTGCAGTAAATCAACCGCTGAATAATCACTGAATTCCAGCCTCCGGCTTTTGGAAAAAGTAAGAAATTCTTCGATAATTGCATTGAGACGGCGAATTTCATCACGTATTACAGTGGAAAGATTTTTAAATTCTTCAGTTTTGCCGTCATCGGCGGGAATAAAATCTCTTTTCAATCTTTGTGTGGCTATGCTTATTGCATTCAGGGGATTGCGGATTTCATGAGCGACACCGGCGGCCAGCTTTCCCAGTGAAGACAACCGCTCGGCCTTTTCCAGCCGGCGTTCCATTTCAATAATGCCGGCCATATGCTTGTTCTGGTCATAGTAAAGAAGCAGCATCGACAATAAAGCAATAACGCCGACAAAGAAGACAAAAATAAATATGTTGGTGCGGTTTTCCGCGATAATTGTATCCATCGAGCCGCGGTCCAAACCGATTCTTACAACACCGACAATTTTTTTATCAATAAAGAGCGGCGCCGCCATATCCAGAATTCGCTGGCTGCCGGAATCCGTTTTTTTGCTGACAATTTTTGTTTTGCCTGCCAGCACATCATTATAATTGAGGCCATTGCCGCTTAACTCCAGGGGAGGCTGGCCGACGGAACTAAGCTGCCGTCCCTTATCATCAATAATCTGGACATAAGCTATGCCATGCCCCTCACCGATTTTCTTTACGCCTTTTTCCACCGCGACCTTCAGGCTCCAGTAAATCAGGCCGCTTTTATCCAGATTGATAACCACCGTGCCGCTGTTATCCTTGCGACGCAGAGCGAGAAAGCCGATGCCCCGGCTCGCGCGAATTTTTTCCAGCTTTTCAATAGTAGTTAGCTCCCGACCATCGCTCGCGCTATCGGCGCCGTCCAGCGCTTCCTTCGGCAGCTCGGAGCTCTGGTAAACGGCCTGTCCGTGGATATCAAGGACAGCCAGATACCAGAAGTTGTTATCGGCGGCCAGTTTGTGCAAATAATCATTATTAACCTTGCCTTTTTTCCATTGCCCATCAACATAACTGCCAAATTCAGTTAATGATTCTATTACCCATTTTTTCGAGTAGTCCGCTTCTTCATGCCGGGCAGTTTTTACATCGGCTGATTTTTTGTCGGTTGCGGCGATGATACTGCGGAGATTTTCTTCTGTCAGGCGTTGTAAAACACTGACGGTGCTTAAAGCCTGATCTTCCATAAATCCGACAAGATTGCTTTCGCTTCTGCGAATATCCATATAACCCATGACAAAAATTAAAGCGATCAGAATGGCGCAGACAATAGCCACAGCCAACGGCTGCAAAAAAGTACGTTTATAAGGAAGCGAATCGCGAGTAATTACAGGTGATTTTTTTCGGAATGAAAACATATATGTTCCTGATATTTATTTTTGGTCATATTAAGCGATTTATGGGAAAAGTCAACGACTAATAGCTGAACAATTCGACAATTATGTCGAAAACGACAACAGATACATATTATTTTTATATCTTTGTTTTAATTATGTTTTTTTAAAGAATAACCTGATTATCCGACATTTATTGCCTTAGTTGAGAAATTGGCACTCGTCGCCACAAACGCCGTAATATTATATTTATCATTATATATTAAATAGTTAAGCATCATGTTGCAATTGTGGCATAGCATCTGCATTAACATTGAGCAAATAAATAATTTGTCGACTAAACATAACGGGCGTGATTGGCCGACAGTAAAATAAACCAGGGAAGGCACAGCGCCTTCACTCTTCAAAACAAGGGGGGTCTCAAAAAGACCTCCCTTTCCTTTTTTAATGGCTTCGGAAAAAGTCCATATACTGCGTTGCGCTTCATTCCTCTTCGTTGCGACATACGTCAAAAGTATGTCTCACTCCTCGGTATTCGCGCGCCTTGTCTCTGGAGCTTTTTGCGAAGCCATTTCTCCTTATAATCAAAGCGCTGTCTTTGTTGGCCGCGTCGTCGGCATCCTCAACGTATTATTAATACGCCTCGTCGCCTCCTCCTTGCCGCCGCGATATCATCTTTGATTAAGAAGCGGAGAATTTTTGTGGAAATATAATTTTAACCCCCGGTATTTGCAACAGCAATTTACTTGCCAGTTTTAATAAATTGGTAATGAAAGACCGTCAGCTTCTTCTTTTACTGTTTCATCACAATATATTGAGGTTCGACTCTGTAATCTGTGCTTTGCACATTAAAATATTTTTTCACTCTGAACTTCGCACTATGTACTTTGAACTCTGTTTTATCCCCTAAGGCTGGTTCAATCGTCCTTCGATTGAACCGAAACGTTTTAACAAATTACCATATCCTTGGTACAAATATAATCATTAGGTAAGTTGATTCATGATCGAAGGTATCAGGCATAAAGTTGCAATTAAAGAGACATACAGCGAGAAGTATGTGACGTATAAGCTGGAAGTGGATGGAAAATTCTACATCGTAGAACATGTGTCGGCCAGGGTTTGTCTGGAAAAGGGGGAACAATATTTTGTCCCGGAGACTGTTGAAAAAATGCAGAATATTATCTGGGGGCAAAGCAAACCAGTCAAGGTGACCGAACCCCCTGTTTATGAATTCGGGTTAATCGCTACGCATTCTTGAACGCCGTCAGGAATGGCTGTAAATGCAGTATTGGTAATGGTTAGCGGAGGTTGTTAATTTAACGGAAATTCGCAAACATCCAACAAGTATTAATTGCTTTTGAAATGCCGCTGGTTCAATTGAGGGACTATTGAGCCAGCGAAAAAATGCCAGGAAAGAATAGTGTTGGTTAGCAGTCAATTGTCAATGGTAAAGATTTTCCCCTCTTTCCTCTTGATTTTCCTTGACCTTCCCGGAATACGCCCAAATAGCGGTGATAAGTAAAAAACGCAGTTAATTTTGACATTTTTTTGATCTGGGAATTACCATATGATCCACTTTTTGAAAAATGATGCTTCCAAAAGTCATCATCAAAATGGTGATCAATATAACCTGAGTGATAACACCAGTATTAATAAAAGGAAGCAACATCGTTCCCGGTATGCTCAGAAAAAGTAAAATTGTAATTAGACCGCGCGGGGCAAAATAAAACAGCGGTTTTAAGGGACGCCGGAGAACTATTTTGAAAAATAAAGCCCGGAGAATAAAAATCGCGGCGGTTATAATCAGGGCGATAATCAGATTGTTTAAATTAAGCAAATCGGAAAGATTCGTATAAAATCCAAATAATATAAAAAAGAATGAGCGGACAATAAATGTCAGCTCGGAAACGATGCCCTTGAAAGAACACACTTCATAATTGAACTCCTCAAAATCAATGAACTTCATCGAATGACTGTTCTTAAAAAGGATATTGTTGTTAATGACCATCCCGAAAATAAGAACAACAAATAGCGACGGCAAATGAATGAGATTAGCCAGAGCGTAAACCAAAACAACAGCAGTCATAATCATAACATGTTTTATGTGGTGATTGATTTTATGCATCATGACGGCCAGCCCTGCGCTGCACAGCACGGAAAAAGTCAGGGTAATGATAATTTCCCCCAAAAAACGGATAATGCCTGAATTAAGCGATCCGTCGCTTAGCAAAACATAATTGAAAATCAGAATACCAAAGATGTCGGATATGGAACTTTCATAAATCACGAACTCTCTGTCCGGTTCCGCCAGCCCGATTGCCGATGGAATAGCAACAGCGCTACTGATAATGGCGATGGGAATCACATTGATGAGAGATGTTCTGATGTCGTAATGGAAAACATAGAATAAAACACAAGTAAAAAGACCGATAAGCACCAGAAGGAGCAGAATCGCCGATGACAGGGAGTCGATAATCAGCCTGCTTTTTCCCCGGCTCAGGTTCAGGTCAAGGCTTGCCTCCAGAACAATCAGAATCAAACCCAGCGTTCCCATGAACGGCAGGATTACTTTTAAATCAGGCAAATTAAGATTGTAATAATCGGTAAAATAATGAATGACCATCCCAGTTAGGATCAGCAGAAGCACACCGGGAATTTTCGAATATTTGGATGTAATATCGAAAAAATAAGCAAGAATAATAACAACACAAAAAGCGATAAGAATATAATAGGTCATAACGAAAGTCCCCTATGGCCTCAAGCCCGGCCGTACGATAAAATAATTTAACTCGCCACGGTTTTTTCAACCATTAAGCCAAGCAGAAAACTTTCTTCCGGGCATTGATATTAAACATGTCATTATTCAATACATTGTTTGTAGCAAGTTGCGTTGAATCTTACAACTTACAAAAAACAATGCAATAAAAAAAGAAATGACGCCGGGGTGCTGATTGGGAGCTCAATATTTTTTTAAGCTAAAGGATTAAATTTTGCTCTTTCCGGTGTTTTTTCCGGCTTTGTGGGGATATCTATCGTAAATTCTCGTAAGCTCGGGAAATTCGGGGGATTTTAACTTATTATCTCCCCATCCAGATAAATCTCTGAGTGTATATTGACAATTGTTCTGTTTATTTAGGCATTTTTAATTGCCCTGCCACATTTTGTTGATGCCTTTGCTTTTCAACAATTTACTTGCCATTTTTATATGCTGCTTTTTTCTGCCGCCAGCTATTCATTCTTTCCTTGATGGTTTTTTCATAGCCCGCTTCTTTGGGTTCATAGAATTTCCTGCCTCTCAATTCTTCCGGCAGATGTTCCTGATCCACCAGAGCGTCGGCATAATCATGAGCGTACTTGTAGCCTTTGCCGTAATCGAGCGCCTTCATCAGCTTGGTGGGTGCATTGCGGATATGCAGGGGCACCGGCAGATAACCGGTTTTTTCGATTACTTCCTTGACTTTGGCGTAACCGGTATAAAGAGAATTGCTTTTAGGGGCGCAGGCCAGATAAGCAACCGACTGTGCCAGCGCCAGCTCGCCCTCGGGCAGGCCGATAAATTCAAAAGCCTGCTTGGCCGCCACAGCAACAGCCAGCGCCTGCGGATCGGCATTGCCGACATCTTCCGAAGCAAAGCGAATCAGGCGGCGGGCGATATAAAGAGGATCTTCCCCCGCCATCAGCATCCGTCCCAGCCAGTATAGCGCTCCATCGGGATCGCTGTCCCGCAAACTCTTATGCAGAGCGGAAATCAGATTATAATGCTCTTCGCCATTTTTATCATATAAAAGGGCTTTTTTAGTCAGGGCATCCTGGGCGAATTGCAGCGTAATAGTTCTTTCTCCTTCAGGCAGACCCGCCGCCAGAGAGGCAACTGCTTCCAGATTATTGAGCGCCGTGCGGGCATCGCCGTCAGCTAGGCGCGCGATATAAAGCATAACATCCGGGTCTGATTTAATGAATAATTTACCCAGACCATTTTGCTCATCGGCCAGTGCCCTTTGTAAAATTTCCACGATGTTTTCTTCGGTAAATGATTTTAAAAGCAAAACACGGGTGCGCGAAAGCAGGGGCGCAATAACTTCAAAGGAGGGGTTTTCCGTCGTGGCGCCAATCAGTGTAATCAGGCCGCTTTCCACGTGCGGCAGAAAAGCATCCTGCTGCGCCTTGTTGAAGCGGTGAATTTCATCAACAAAAAGAATTGTCTTTTTCTTTTTTCTCTCGCGCAATTCTGAGGCGGCATCTATAACAGCCCTTATTTCTTTAACGCCGGACAGAACGGCGGAAAAGCTGACAAAATGTGATTTGGTTTCATTGGCCAGAATACGGGCCAGGGTTGTCTTGCCGGAGCCGGGCGGCCCCCAGAAAATCATGGAAAACAATTTGTCTTCTTCAATCGAACGCCGCAGCAGGCTATCCTTACCCAGCAAATGCGGTTGACCGACATATTCGGCAAGCGTGCGGGGGCGCATCCTCTCCGCCAGTGGCGCCGTTGGGGCAGTTTCGCCTTTGCCTTCATGTTCGAACAAATCCATTGTCTTCATTTTTTTGCCTTAGCCGCCTCAATTATTTCAATAAGACTGGAGATTTTATCCGGTGTCTGCCGGTTGATAAATTTATCCCATTGTTCAGGCTTTAATGTGTGTTGCAGTAATTTTTCCAAAGAAGGTAAATGAGACCAGCAATGCATTATTCTCGGGCAGGGCAGTTCACCTGACTCCTGCAGGCAATAGGAAAATATAACTTCCTGTCCCAGTCGCGGACAGCGTGTCAGTTTTTCGTTGAATTCATTATTCATGGCGCCTTACATTGGCGAAAAAAAATAAAACCGTCAAGGATATTTTAGTCCCTGACGGTTTTATTGACTACTATAGTTTTTTAGACGTTATACCTTCTATGGTTTCGGGAAATCCTTGATTGCTAGTAAAGCGCGTTGAATTTCCTCATCAGGCAGTTCATATGCCTCGAGTTTACCGCTCAGATAGGCATCGTACGCGGCCAGATCCACCAGGCCGTGACCGCTCCAGTTAAAGAGGATGACTTTTTCCTTGCCTTCTTCTTTGGCGCGCATAGCTTCATCAACGACCGCCGCCAGAACGTGGTTGGTTTCCGGGGCAGGGATGAAGCCTTCCGTCCTCGCCCACTTGACGCCGGCGTCAAAAGTTTTCAACTGATCGTAAGCTCTGGGTTCAATGAGATTTTCTTTGACCAGATGGCTGACAATGGGGGCCATGCCATGATAACGCAGGCCGCCTGCGTGAATCGGCGCGGGGACATAATCATGACCCAGCGTATGCATGGGCAGCAGTGGTGTGGTTTTAGCGAGGTCACCGAAGTCATAAGCGAACGGACCTTTGGTCATGGTGGGGCAGGATGACGGCTCGGCGCCAACCACCTTTACCTTTTTACCGTGGATTTTGTCGCAGACGTAAGACATGGCGATACCGGCAAAATTGCTGCCGCCGCCGCAGCAGCCCATGACAACATCGGGATAAATGCCCAGCTTCTGCATTTGCTTCTGAGACTCCAAACCGATAATTGACTGATAAATCAAAACATGGTTGAGAACGCTGCCCAGGCCATAGTGGGACTTTTCTTTGCTGGTGACGGCGTCTTCGATAGCTTCACTTATCGCGATTCCCAATGATCCAGGGGAATCGGGGTATTTAGCCAGAAAATCTCTGCCGGCTTGTGTCATGGTGCTGGGACTGGCAATGCATTCCGCGCCCCAGGTATTCATCATCAGGCGCCGGTAGGGTTTTTGCTGGTAGCTGACCTTGACCATGTAAACACGGCAAGCCAGATCAAACATTTTACAGGACATCGCCAGGGCGCTGCCCCACTGGCCGGCGCCGGTTTCTGTGGTCATGCGTTTGGTTCCGGCCACCTTGTTGTAATACGCCATTGGGATGGCCGCATTGGGCTTGTGTGACCCGGCAGGGCTGACGCCTTCATGCTTGTAATAAATTTTTACCGGGCAGCCCAGAAGTTTTTCAAAATTACGAGCGCGGTAAAGCGGAGACGGCCGCCAGAGAATATATTTTTGCAGAACTTCATCAGGGATATCAATCCAGCGCTTAGTGGACACTTCCTGCTCAATGATGTTCATGGGGAAAATTGCCGCTAAATCATCGGGCGTAACCGGCTGGCCGGTGCCGGGATGCAGCGGCGGTTTCATCGGCGTGGGCATATCCGCCATAATGTTGTACCACTGCCTTGGTATTTCCTTATCTTCCAACAATACCTTTACCTGTTCCATAATCTCTCTCCTTTTTAGTTTATTTATTATTATAAATAAAAATGCCATGGGCAATTTATCTTCCCATGGCATTGTTGATATTTTCCAGAGTCACGGGAAGGTTATTCCCTGCCCATGCTCTTTTTTTATGCGAGCTTATGGGCAGACATTTGCAGTCTGCCACCACCAGTTGTTAAGAGAAGCTATTGTTAACATTTATTGATACTCAACTTTTTCAATATTGTGAGAGTGCGTAACACGGCAAATTAATTTTTGTCAAGCGGTATTTTAAATGTGGAAAATTACTGAAACCGTGCCTAAATAACTACAAAAAATATTAATAATAGTGTAATAAGTTCGATAATGATGCATTAGTTAATGCTGATTTATTCTTTGAGGGAACCATTGTGCTGCAGGCTGATTTTACCAAATATTCTCTGGCTTTGCTTCAGGATGACAGAATCATCTTTACGTCCGGTAGCCGCGGCTTGCGGCCGCTGCTGGATTGTCTGGAAAAATACAGAGGCCAAAAGGATAAACTGATTTTGCATGATAAGGTAATCGGGCTCGCCGCGGCAAAACTGGTTGTTTATTACGGAATCATTGCCGGTATCCAGACGAAGCTGGCATCCCGACCGGCGAAAGAATTTCTCGATGCAAACGGTATTGACATTGCCGCCGGTGCAGTTGTGGAAAATATTCTCACTGGAGACCGGCGCGCCATCTGCCCCGGTGAGGCAATCGCTTTAAAAACGGCCGATCCGGAAGATTTTAAAAAACAGATTATGGTTTTATTGGGCAAGCGATAGTAATCAGCTTTTACTTAAATCAGGGGGAGGAAAATATGATTGATGAATCTAATAAGGCAAAGATTACCGTCCATCTTTCCGACGGCGCAACCATTAAAGGGACGCTGAACATCAATAGATATAACCGCCCGGCCGACTTTCTCAACTCCAGCGACACCAGCTCTTTTCTGGCAATTTATGACACTGATCTTCCCGCGGCAAGGGAAAAGGTTGTCATCATCAACCGCGAACATATTGTCTGGGCTTATCCGGAAGAGTAGTCGGTTAACAAAGCAAAGAGATATCCCTCTTTGCCCTGATAAATCGTAATCGAAACTCTTTTGCTGAGAGCCGGCATTAATTCAGACGTTAAACCGTAAGTTGATGATATCTCCATCTTTCACAATATATTCCTTGCCTTCCAGGCGCAGTTTGCCCGTTGCTTTAACCTGGGCAGCGGAGCCGCCGCAGGCGATAAAGTCACTGTAGCTCATTACTTCCGCCTTGATGAATCCCCGTTCAAAATCGTTATGGATGGCGCCGGCGGCTTTGGGAGCTTTTGTTTCTGCGGGAATGACCCACGCTTTCACTTCGTCTTCGCCCACTGTGAAAAATGACATGCGCCCCAAAAGAGAAAAAGCGCTGCGAATAATCCGGCCGAAAGCCGGTTCGGCAATGCCCAGTGACGCCAGAAATTCTTTTTGCTCGGCAGGTTCCAGGGCGGCCAGTTCCGCTTCAATTTTACAGCAAATTCCCAGGACAGGTTCATTCAGTCCGGCGGCTTTGGCAAAATCATCCGCGAAAGAAAGATTGTCTTCGGCGACATTAACGACAACCAGTTCCGGCTTGATGCTCCAGAAAGAAAAACTGCGCAGTAAAAAAATCTGCGCGCCATCAAGTCCGGCTGAGCGCAATGGTCTGCCGGCCTCCAGAACTTCTTTTAATCCCGGCAGCAGTTCGGACTGCCGGACATCCTGTTGAGTTAATGCCTTTTTGGCTGTTTTGGCAAAGCGTTCCAGCTTTTTTTCAATAATCAGTAAATCGGAAAGGATTAATTCATCTTCCAGCTTGCGATAAGCATCAACGGCTATTTGCCTGTCGGGCAGCGAAAATCCGTCAATTACATGCAGAATTCCGTCGGCGCCGCTTAAATTCTGCCGGACGGCTTCCCAGGGATGATCGCCTACGGCGTGAACGTCAACGAATGGAACCTTTGCCGGTGAAACTCTTACGGGTTGATAAAATTCCACCAGTTTGTCAAAGCGCTCGTCGGGAACTGAGGCCTGTCCGCGCACGCAGGTTTCCCCGTGCGCGCCGCCGCCCTTGACTTTAGTCATAATTTCAAACAGGGTGCTTTTCCCGCTCTGCGGCAGCCCCAATATTCCCATTTCCATGAAAAAAACACCTTTCTCTAATCAGTTTTTTCTTATATCCAGTTTCGGCGGATATCGTCAAGATTAATTAACGGAGATCAAAATCAGGCAGCAGGTGAATAATTGCAGACCGGAATCTTAAACACCAGCTTTTTGATTTTCCGGCTTTTGTTGTTTATCCATAATCCCGGGGCATGGCCGTCCTGCGGATAGAACACGGCAAAATACCCCTGTCTCAGCGTTAATAAATCACAGTGGCCTGTTAATTTTTCATAATCATCGTTTTTCTGATAAGATTTGCTGACTTCCGACTCTTTTTTATGGCATAGGCCTATTTGTTCTTCACCGGACAGAATTATCTGGATATCGATATATTTCCTGTGACATTCGATAAAGGTGTCTGTAATATCCTTTGTTTCGTATTCGTCAACAATAGCCAGCACTCCGCGCTGCAGCTTTATCCGACCCTTTTTCAAGGCGGCCGGATTTTCCTTATTAACAAATTCGACGACGGTTGAAAAAAGCGGATGGAGCAAAACATAGTTTGGCAGGTTGTCTATTGAATCAAAAATCATTTCATCACCTCGTCTTTTCAATAAGAATCAATAATTATCTTTTAGCGGGTTTTTTATTAACACAAAACACCCGCTGGCGAAAGCGCCATTCCTTTTGCTTTTCCCGGATATTATTTTCTTTTATTTTGTTTCGCAAAGAGGTAGGTTGGCAGTCAATTTTTAGAACCTAATACAATATTGACGGATTGTCATAGGCAAAAAATATCGGGTTTTCAGAAAGGCAGACCATGTATCTGGAACTTAGTGACGGGGCGACCATTGGCTGTGAATTAACGGGAGAGGGCGAGACAATTATTTTCATTCCGGGGATTCTCGGTAATACTCGAACCTTTGACGGTATGCTGAAATATATTAATGGCTCGTATCGTTGTTTATCTGTTGAATATGCGGGACAGGGGAAGACCCGGATAGCAGGCAGAAAAGAAAAAGAACAATATGCCGTCGCCGGACATGTAGGTGATTTGCAGCGTTTGCTCAAATATTTAAAAATAGACAAATGCCATATCGTCGGGCTTTCATTCGGTTCTTTGCTGGCGGTGGAACTTGCCGCAAGAATGGCGGGTAAGGCAAAAAGCCTGGTTCTGCTGTCGTCACTTATCTGCAACGATACGGCCCATTACAAAAACTGGGCTCAGTTCTGGTCTGATTGTTCATCCGATGCAGACAGGTTGACCAAAATCGGCATTGGTTTGCTTTTCTCGGAAAAATATCTGCAGGCACATCCCGATCAATATACGCAATTAAAAGAAATCTATTCGCAATTATCACCGGAAAATTTACTGGCCTTCAGGCATAATTTAAAAACCGGTCCGGAATACGATATAAAAAATACCTTTTCCAGGCTGCAATGTCCGGTACGGATTATCCACGGCGAGGAGGATATTATCCACCCTGTCTGGGAACTGCGGGCATGGCTCAAGCAGACCGGCAAATCGTCTTTGCTGCATGCTTTGCCTGACACTGCTCATGCTCTGCATGTTGAGCAACCGGAATTGATAGCCAGAGAAATGCGGCAATTCTGGATATCGAAACAATGATTAGAACAATTAGTCGTGAGAAAAGACGTGCTGATAATTTTTAACTTCTCTATCCACGGCAGAGCGCGGCGGCAGTCTCATGGGTTCCTTCGCATTCGCTAGGCACAAGGCTGCGGTCTTTACCCTCCCTCGCAAAGACAATTGCCGCACAGTCACATTCGCCGGTCAGGTTCTGGCGTTCAATAACTTCGTAAAAAGCTCAGAGGCGAGGCGTGCGAAGCTTTGGGAATGAGGCCTACTTTTAGGTAGGTCGCAGTGACTAAAAGCCGAGGCACAACAAAGCATGCAGACCTTTTCCAGCGTTATTTTGAGAACTCTTTCTCAATTCTCGTCATCGCCTCTGCCAACCTCTTGTCGGGAACGGTCAGGGAAATGCGGACAAATCCCTCGCCGTATTTGCCATACGCCGTGCCGGAAGCAACAACAACCGCCGTTTTTTCAAACAGACGATTGGTGAATTCCAGAGAGGTTAAACCTTTGGGCACCGGCACCCATAAATAAAAAGTGCCGCGCGGCGGGTTGAAATCAATGCCGATTTTTTTGAGCGTCTTGATTACCAGTTCGCGGCGCCTGTTATAAACGGAAAGCAGTTTATCCACGTTTTTGGTTTCCTCGGAGAGCGCCTTGATGCCCGCAAACTGCACCGGATTGAAGATTCCCGAGTCGGTATTTTCCTTGACCTTGCTGATGGCTGCAATCAATTCGGGATTGCCGCAGGCCATGCCGATGCGCCAGCCGCACATATTGAAAGGCTTGGATAGCGAATTGAGTTCGATGCCGACATCTTTGGCGCCCGGTGCGTTAAGAAAGCTGATCCTTTTCTGACCCGCAAAGACGATCTCGCTATAGGGGTTGTCGTAACAAATAGCAATGTCATTGCCGCGGGCAAAATCCACCAGCTTGTTTAAAAATTCCAATGTCGCGCAGGCGCCGGTGGGATTATTAGGATAATTGAGAAACATTGCCGTCGCTTTTTTGGCGATGTCCGACGGAATGTCTTCGAAAACAGGCAGATAATTATTTTCCGGCAGAATGGGAACATTGTAAGGCTCGCCGCCGCCCATCAGAATGCTCGCGCGGTAAGCGGGATAGCCGGGATCGGTCATCAAAACAATATCGCCGGGATTGACGCGCCCCAGGATAAAATGATGGCAGCCTTCCTTGGAGCCGATGAGGCCGAGAATTTCGTTTTCGGGATTGAGACTGACGCCGTAGCGCTCCTGATACCAGCGGGCGATTTCCTTGCGAAAGTTAAGCATGCCCTTTTCTTCATCAGTCGGGTAGCGGTGATTATTGGGATCGCGCGCCGTTTGGCAAAGTTCGTCAATTATCGAAGCAGGCGTCGGTTCGACGGGATCGCCGATGGCGAGCGATATTACATCAACGCCGTCGGCTTTGGCCTTATTGATTTTCTTCCGCAGCTCCATAAAGAGATAAGGCGGTATTTTTGAGAGACGGTCAGCAGTACGCAAGGTAAAAACCTCCAATAAATTATTGAGCCTACTATAACAGACAATTGAATCTTCGAGTCATTGCAACGCGAAGCAATCTTTGAGATCGCCACCCCGGATCGGAGTCCGGGGCAGGCTATCCTCGCGATGACGAGAAAATTTATTTATATGCTTCAGCAAAAAGCTGCCCTTGATAAACTATTTTTACTTTGCCTTCAAGATAAATTTCCCGAAAACGGCCGTTTTTTTTCTCAAAATAAATCCGCAGTGTCTCGCCGCTTTGCACCAGCACATCAACCGGAGATTCCACCAAGTTTCTTTGCGCCGCCGCCAGCACAGAGGCCACCATGCCGGTGCCGCAGGCCAGTGTCTCATCTTCGACGCCGCGTTCATAGGTGCGCACCCTGATTTTATGCCGGTTTATCACAGCGGCAAAATCGGCATTGGTTCCCCGCGGCGCGAAATATTCATGGCGGCGGATGGCGCGACCGCAATCAAAAATGGCACAGGGTTCCAAATCATCCACAAAAGCTACGGCGTGCGGCACACCCGTGTCAACGCTGGTCAAAACAAACTCCTGTCCGACAGCTTCAATTTTAATTCCATCCTCCACAGGTGAAGGATCGGTCAATTTAACTTTAACTATATCGTCATTGACTTCCGCGCTGATTATTCCCGCCATAGTTTCAAAAGACATTTTCCTGCCGGCAATACCTTTGAGGTAAGCATACCGCGCCACACAGCGACTGCCGTTGCCGCACATCTCCGCAATACTTCCATCGGAGTTAAAAAACTGCCATTTAAAATCTACTTTATCGGAGGGCTCGATTAAGAACAACCCGTCAGCACCCACGGAAACGCGGCGCTGACAAATCTTGCGGGCAAAATCCTGACGATTGCCGACATTCAGGGATAAATCGCGGTTATCAATAATGATGAAATCATTGCCGCTGCCGCTCATTTTATAAAATTCAATTGACCCGGTATTGCTGTTTTTCATATTATTGGGTTTCCATTAAGTTATTATTGGCGTTTTAAAGACCGCGGAATACATGCTTCTGCCGCCGTTGCTTTTATCTACGCATCTTTTTTTGATGATAAGAGCATTATCATTTTTTTCGCTATGATTCAATCGGCTATCAATTATTCTGTTTTAATTATTTTCCGGAATTGCTGAATTTGGCCGGTGCATTTTTCCCCGGGCTGCGGAAGCGAAAATACCGGCGGTGCAAAGGATGGCCAGAATAATCAAAATTATTTTAATGCTTTGCAGGAGAAGTTGATTGCTGATTTCGACAAAGGGCTTATCACCCAGCACAATTGAAAAAACCAGCATTGTTATTGCCATGCTGAACATCTGGCCGGTCAACCGCATTGTACCCAGCGTTGCGGATGCCACGCCATAATATTTATTATTTACAGAACTCATAGCGGCATTGACATTGGGCGAGGAAAAAAGCGCAAAACCAAGCCCGATCAGAGACAGGCAAAAGATAATGTAATAAATATTTGTTGCCTGATTAATAAAAAAAAGCAGTAGCAGGCCGACGGCCGTAAGCGCCATTCCGGCAGAAGATATTATCTGCGGTTCCCGGCGGTCGGAAAGCCTTCCTGCCAGCGGTGAAAAAACCGCCTGGACAACCGGTTCGGCAATAAGGATTATTCCAGTTGCGGCGGCGCTGAGCTTTGCTATCTGCTGCAGATACAGGCTCAACAATATCGTCACGGCAAAAGTAGCACAGTAATTAATCAATGCCGCCAGATTGGAAAAAGCAAAGACTCTGTTTTGCGTAAATAGTCTAATATCCAGCAGGGGATGCGTTCTTTTTATCTGTTGCCGGATGAAAGCAGACAAAAAAATCAAGCCCAGCAGGGCCAGAGACCATCCCCGCCAGGAGGGCAAAAGGGAAAGCCCGTACATCAGCGCAAAAAGGGCAATGGCGTAAATTAACGAACCGCCCCAATCAAATTTTTCGCCGGCGGCGCGCGGCGTTTCTTCCTTTATCATTGTAATGGTAAGCGCAATCAGCAGGCCGCCGAAAAAAAACGTCAGCAAGAAGATATATCTCCATCCTAAATGAGAGGTCAGCAGGCCGCCGATAAAAGGACCGGCGGTAAGTCCGATATAAACGGCGGCAACATTGATTCCGAGGATTCTGCCTCTTTCAACGGCCGGGTAGGCGGAAAGCAGCATGGCGGTGCCGGTGCCGAAAATCATTGCTCCGCCTGTGCCCTGCAGGGCGCGCATCACAATCAGGAAAAGCGGCGAAGTAGCGGCCGCACAAAGCGCGGAAGAAATGCTGAAGACAAAGGCCCCGTATATAAATACTTTTCTTCGTCCGTAAATATCGGCAATCCGTCCCAGAGGAACAAGGCTGATGGAAGCAGTGAGGAGAAATGCGGAGGCTACCCAGCTTAAGGTAAGGGCGCTCATTGATAGCTGGGATGCCATAACAGGCAATGCAACATTAAGGGCGGATCCCATAAAAGGTGTGAGGAAAGCGCTTAAAGTGGTGGCCAGCAGTACAACAAAGGGATTGTTTTTCGGCATCATCTCATCACGCAAATCAAGCAGGGCGACTAGGATGGCCGATTTTATTTTTGTAAGCGTCGCTGAAGCTATCCTTGCCGCAAGCCAGTGTTAAGGTCAGTGGCATCGCCTTACGGGCTTGAATGAGCATTTTTTCCGCCAGTTCGCGGATATCCCACTGAGCATGACCATCGGCGCGCAGGCGCGCAATATGATAAAGTTCACGGGCATTGATTTTCATCAGCACACGTCTGCGGTGCGCGTTGGTCAGAATATAAGACGCGCCGCCGGGCGCCGCTTTCTTAATCTGTTCATAAGCACGGATAGTCTGGTGCATAATTGACATGAACTTTTTCTGCATTCCTACCGCCCGCACGGCGGAAGGAATGGTGACACCCAGAGCCGGTTCATAATTCTGGGCAAGGATTGTCGCCATGCGGTGTCTTTTCAACTGCGCAAAACAGCTTGCGCTCATTATCAGCTCAAATTGTAAATCAACATTCTCCAGTTCCCGTAGCGCCGCGTCATGCGCCTGCATATTTTCCAGCGCAATTTTTAAAAATGCCGTTTTATCTTTTGCCCTCATCAAAGCGGCAAGACAGGAGCACTGAATATAACTTAAATTGGTTGAAGAAAATAGCAGCGCGGATAAGACTTTAATATCAGCATCGGGCGTTGCATAAATCAGCCGGACATCTTCTTTATCCGTCAGCCGGGGATAAAAACCGAATAATTCATCGCTTTTTTTGCGCAAATTCAATCTTGTCAGCCGGTCATAATTGGTCGGTTCGGTATAGCGGATCAGCGAAGGAGCGATATCTTTGGTGGCTGCGTAAAGCTGTCCGGCAAATTCCCGGGCTTCGGTGAGCGGCAGTGCGGCAAGCCGCCGCAGCATCAGTTCCAGATTGCGGGCGTTAATCGTCATGCCCAGTTGCGTTTCGTAAGCCAGCGCAATGGCATAACGGGCGTCTTCTTTCGCCCATCCTTCCAGGAGCGACTTATTGGCGGGATCGGCTGCCAGCTTTTTATTGTCGGCAAAAACATACGGCCGCAATTTATTATAAAGCTCCTGGTAAAAATCACTTTGCGCAGTGACCGTTTTCGTAAATAATTCAGCGAGGCCGGCCTGTGAAACTTCTTCAGGAATAACATAATCTCTGGCAAAAAGAACATAACGCTGTGATTTTTCCGTATAAGAGCATAAACGGAATTTTTCGATTTCCTCCACCAGCAGGCGCGAAACACCCAGCACGTCAATATTGAAAACGGCATGTTCGGCTACAGAACTGTGCCCCATGGCAAAAACTATGGTGCGGTTGGATTGGCGGGCTTTATCCACTTCGCGGCGGGCTTCCCGGCGCAGTTCGTTTACAGGTTTCGGGCTGCGGCTGATTCGCGCATAGGCTGCGGATATTGTTTCCGGTGTCAGTTCGGCAGTCAAACGGGTGCCGTCTTTTAAATCATTGATTACCTCGTTATCCAGATTATAACCGGCAAGAATAACTTTCATAAAACACCTTCTTTAAATTATTGAATTTTCACCTGCTGCGGTCGGATTTGTTCAGAGCCTTACCAGTTCGATATTGCTTAACGCGCGGCCTAAAAAACGCTCGCCAATCATCTGAAAACGATGGGGCACATCGGTAACGCAGAAAAGATAGTCCGGTTTTTGCCGACTTGTGTTACCAAGACCTTCTTTTTTCAGCAAAGCAGCGGCAATACCGGCCATGGCTTCGGCCGAATCAATCAGCCTGATTTGCGGCCCCATTATCTCCTGCAGCAGCGGTTTTAAAAGCGGATAATGGGTACAGCCCAAAACCAGTGTGTCTACCTTTTCCGCGATGACTGTTTTTAAATATTCCCGGGCAATCAGTCTTGTCGCCTCGTGGTCAAACCAGCCTTCTTCCACGACCGGCACAAAAAGCGGGCAGGCCTGTGAATATATTATGGCTTCCTTTTCTAGCAGATGAATCGCGCGGGCGTAAGCGTTGCTGTTAATTGTCGCCGGAGTGCCGATGACACCGATTGCTTTAGAACGGCTCTCTGCCACGGCCTGGCGGGCGCTGGCTTCAATAACTTCCAGCACCGGCACTTTCGATAACTTTTTAATGGTGGGCAGAGCGACTGCCGCCATCGTGTTGCAGGCGACGATCAGCAGTTTGACGTTTCTTTTTACAAGAAAGCTGGTGATTTGTGCGGCATACTGGTTGATTGTTTCCACCGATTTGATGCCGTACGGCACACGCGCCGTATCGCCGAAATAAATAATATTTTCCAGAGGCAGGCGTTCCATCAATGCACGGACGACAGTCATGCCGCCGATGCCGGAGTCAAAAACACCGATAGGCCGGTTATTCATTATATCCACAACTAAATAATCTCTCTTGATAATCTCGTAAAAAGCAGCATCCGGACTTTTTTACGAAGCTGTCACTCTTTAATATAGAATTGCAATTTCAACCCGGCCACTTCCACAACATCGCCGTCTTTGAGATCATAGCGATGATCAATTTCTTTGCCGTTAATTTTCAAATCCTTGGCGCCGGAAGGAGTAATGAAATAACCTTCCTTGCGGCGGTTGACCAAGGCAGCCATTTTGGGTGCGAAAAATCCCTTCAGCTTGATGGCGGCCCCGTCTTCCTTGCCGATAGCTGAAACTCTTTCCTTGAGTTCATACTCTTTCTGGTCTGTAGAGCCTTCCAGCACCAGAAAGCCGCCCACCGGTTCCGGCACGGTTTTATCGGCGGCCGTAATAATTTTCTTTTTGTCTTCCGGAGCGATCACCATCGTTTCATCCATGGAACGGCCCCGGACGGCAAAGCCCTTTTTATCAGCTTCTCTCTTTTTGTCGCAGATAATATCCAGTGTATGCACACCGATCAAGACCGAGTCGCCGTTAAAGAGTTCCAGCTTGGAAATCTTCTGGCTGTTGATAAAGGTGCCGTTGGTGCTGTTTAAATCCTCGATGATAATCGAACCGCCTTCGTTTTTTATCTGGGCATGATGTCCGGAAACAGCCTGATTGTCAATGACGATATCGTTTTCCGGTTTTCTGCCGATGGTAGTTATTTCTTTATCGAGAGCAATTTCTTTAATAACCGCCTCTTTGTATTTCAGTAGGACTTTTGCCATACATCACCTCCGCAATGATTGCATAAATTTTATCAGAGAAAAATACCACTTATTTTTGTTTATCTTTCCTATTACCACTGTAATATTATCCTTGCCACCATTTTCATTGGCTGTTTGCACAAGTATTTCACAGGCGGCGTCGTTATTTCCGGCGTCCGTAACGATATCCAGCATCGTTTCTTCCGCGACCATGTTGCTGAGGCCGTCCGTACAAAGAAGCAAAGTGTCCCCGGCAAAAACAGTGAGTTCGTCTAAATCGGGATCGTTATCTTGCATAATTCCCAGCGCCCTGGTCAGCACGTTTTTAATATCGGAAACCGCCGCTTCTTCCCTGGTAATGAGCTCCCGCTTGACCTGTTCGCTGATAATCGAATGGTCATCGGTAATCTGATCAATATTGCCGGCCCGCACCAGGTAAAGGCGGCTGTCGCCGATATGCGCAATGCTTAACTTGTTACCGTTGAGCAACGCGGCGACGACGGTTGTTCCCATGCCCTTCAATTGCGGAGAATTCTGCGCGGCCTCATAAACAGCAAGATTGGCAAGCCTGATTGCCGAACAAAGCTTATTGGTTGCTTCCGAGTAGCTCCGGTTGTAATCGCCAAATATCTGTTGCTGCCCCTGAAAATAATCACGTATGATATTGACAGTCATCAGACTGGCTGTTTCTCCGGAGGCATGGCCGCCCATGCCGTCGGCGACAACCAGCAGCCGGAGTTTTTCATCCAGAAAAAAATTATCTTCGTTATTGGGCCTGACCATGCCCGGATCTGTTTTACCGGCAGCGGTTATCTTCAATTTAACCTCCTCAGCCTCTGGCAATGGTTGTCAGCGCTTCCACAATTTCCCTGCCGCTCTGATACCGGGCTGCGACATCTTTGGCTAAAAGTTTTTCAATAACCGGCAGCAGATTGTCCGGTACGTTCGGGGATATTTCTTTCAGCGAGGGCGGTGGAGAAGTTGTAATATTGTACATCAACGTGGCAATGCTGTCGCCGGTAAAAGGCCGCTCTCCGCATAACAGCTCATAGAAGACGACACCCAGCGAGAATAAATCGGAGCGGCCGTCCACTTTTTTACCGGCAATCTGTTCGGGGGACATGTAACTGGGAGTGCCCAGCACAATGCCCGTCTGTGTCTTGGACGTAGCCATAACGCGGGCAATGCCGAAATCGGCCACCTTGATTTCCCTGTTGTTCAAGACCATGATATTGGCCGGCTTGATGTCGCGATGAACAATGCCGTTGGCATGGGCGTAATCCAGCGCCTGTGCCACGCAGGAAATAACGCGGATAGTCTCCGGCACGGGCAGCAGATTTTCCTTCTGGCAATACCTGGCCAGATCGGAGCCATCGAGCAGTTCCATCGCCATGTAGGCTATTTCATAATCCTCACCGACATCGAAGATTGTCACAATGTTGGGATGCGACAACCTGCCCGCCGCTTCCGCTTCCCGGAAGAACCTCTTTTTAACTTCATCGAGCTGCTCATTGTCTATTTCTTCGTAGCGCAAAGTTTTAATGGCCACTTCCCGGTTAATGCGGGGATCCTTGCCCAGATAAACCGTGCCCATCGCGCCGCGTCCCAGTTCCTTGACTATTTCATAGCGACCCAGCGTCGGTTTAATTTCGGTATTGTCCATAATGACCGTTGCATCTTTTTTGGCGCCGGACAAGCCGAAAATCATTGTTTCACCGGCGGATTTAAGTTTCTTGATACGTTCTTCGGTATCTTTGAAGTTGCCGGCCTGAGCGATGTGTTCATAAGCGGCCACCGCTTTGTTGAACATGCGTTTTCTTTCGAAATCAAGCCCCAGATTATATACAAGGTCTTTGACCGCCTCATCTTCAATCGGGCACTTCCGGAATTTTTCGAAAGCCATATCCAGCAGCCCCTGTCCCTGGAAAGACAAGCCCAGCATTTTGTTCGTCTCGACGCTGTCGGCTTCAATTCGTTCCTTCGATCTTTCGGTGAGGAGATAACGTTTGGAAACGATAATTATATAGCCGACCACCAGCAGAATCGCCGGATAAGCAATTTTTACCCAGTATCCGGAAGCCGCGAGCAAATAAAAGCCGGTAATACTCCAGGCCAGAAGCAGTACCAGGGAAAAGATGGCGCTGATGCCGGCGCGCAGATGAGGAATTACCAGCATGACATAAATGCCGAAAATGATTATCAGGGCAAGCTCGAGATTCGCAGCCCAGGCCGGCCGGTAAATATGGTCGTCATTGATTATGTTGTCAATCACATTGGCAATGATGGTGCCCGGCGGAACATTGACCGCAATGGGCGTTACCTGCATGGCTCCCAGGCCGGCGGCGCTTTGCGCAATAATAACGATTTTATCCCTGAAAACATCCGCGGGCACTTTTTTATTAATGACATCAAAGAAAGAATAATAAGGAATGTTGCTGTTATAGCTGATTAACATTTTATTGTTTTCGTAAACGGGTATTGTTTTGCGACCGAATTTTAATTCCCTGCCCGGCATGATATTTTTTATATCATAATTAAGATATTTTAAAGTCAGTTGCAGCGCAAAGGAAGGGAAAAGTCTTTCTTCAAAATTGATAAACAGCGGTTCGCTGCGCACCGTGCCGTCGTGGTCCGCCACGATATTGATATGCCCCATCGCGAGGGCGGCTCCGGCAAATTCCGGAATAGGAGGCAGCATCTCGCGGGCAAAATAGCTCTCGGAACCGGCGGCGGGAATGGAATTATTGGTAATGTAGTCCGGCAGGGCGGAAGCAGTTCTTCCGGTGGGGGTGCCTAAAACGAAAAACAACGGCAAAACCACATTCCTGCTGTTAATAATGGTCCCGGCCAGAATGGCGTCGTTATCAAGTTTTTTTTCCGACTCTTTCAATGATGTCCAGACCGTGCCCAGCCCCTTATTAACATATTCCGGATCGCTTTCGATGTTTTTTAAAATATTGCGAACTTCGACAAGTCCCTGATTATAATCCTTTTCGGAATAGATAATATCCAGGCCGATTACTTTAACGTTATAAGATTGCAGCAGGTCAACCATTGCGGCGATATAGGCGCGCGGCCAGGGCCACCGGCCCAGATTGGCAATGCTCTGCTCGTCAATGGCGACTACAGCCACCGGAGCCACCGTCGGTTTTACCCGCATGTTTACCCCGACATCATAAATGCCGTACTCGATTGATTCCAGCGGGCCCCAGGAAATTAAAAAAGCGAAAAGCACAAATAAGGTAAGGACGATGCCGATGATAAAATCGGTTATGGAAGACTTTTTTATTTTTTTCATTACCTCTCCATTTATGGTATAAAAAAGCTCACTTCACCTGATATGAATGTATTTATCATAACTTATGAGAATATAGCAAGATTTCTTGTTAACTTTTTTTCAATCATAGGGGAGAAAAATAATGCGCCGGCCGGAGAAAGAAATAAACGATTTACGGGAAATACTGACAATCCTCGAACAGGCTTGTGTTTGCCGCATTGCGTTTTGCGATAACAACAAGCCATATATTGTGCCGGTTAATTTCGCTGTTCGTAAGAATAATCTTTATTTTCACTGCGCGAAGGCAGGCCGGAAAATTGATATCCTCAAAAAAAATGCGCAAATCTGTTTTGAAGTTGATTCGGGCACGGAAATAGTCACGGGAGAATCGCCCTGCGCCTGGGGAATGAAATACCGGAGCGTCATCGGTTTCGGCAGAGCATCTTTTATCACCGATTCTGCAGGGAAAAAAGCGGCGCTAGATATAATCATGGAAAAATACGCCGGCGCCGGCAACTTTTCTTATAAGGAAGAAGCTCTATCCAAAGTTCTGGTGATTAGTGTGGCCATAGAAAGTATGACCGGAAAAAAATCAGTGGTCAGTTAATCTTTCTTACCGCAAATTTTTATGAAGCCGTCCATAAGTTAAGGCATTTGCCGGTTTTTACGAGGAAAGCAAATTTAAAAAGGAACGTCATTTTCCGGAGCATCAACAGGCGGCGCGCCGGAATTTTCCGCTGCTGCATCACCTGCCTTGGCCGCGCCTTTGGAATCGAGCATTTGCATATTGCTTGCTACTATTTCAGTCGTGTAACGTTTAACGCCTTCTTTGTCTTCCCAGGTGCGGGTCTGAATCCGCCCTTCGATAAAAACCAATTTTCCCTTAACCAGATAATTGCCGCATATTTCCGCAAGCTTGCCAAAAGTGACTATCTTATGCCATTCGGTCTTTTGCACCTTCTCGCCGTTTTT
>JAKLDS010000042.1 GCA_022703375.1 Deltaproteobacteria bacterium
CCGAACCAGCTTATCTTGAGAAAATCCTGCCGGTTTACCCGCGGCTGGCCCGTCTGCGTGGTTATGAAGGCGTGGTGCTGGTGGCCACCGAGATTCTGCCGGACGGCAATGTCGGAAATTTAAAAATAAAAAAATCTTCCGGCCATGCAATTCTGGATGAGGCGGCAATGGCAGCGGTCAAAAAATGGAAATTCGAACCGGCCAGAAAAATGGGCAAGCCCTGCGCGGCCTGGCGGGATCACGTCATCCGTTTTTCCCTCGATGAAGATAATTCCCGGACATAATAATGAAAACCGGATGAAGGAGGCGTAAATGAACACGGAAGAAATGAGAGAAAGACTGGCCGAAATAATATTGGATAGGTCTTTCAAATACAGCGATAATCCGCCTTTCACACTGGCATCGGGCCGGCTCAGTAATTACTATTTCAACTGCAAACCGACGACCCTTGATCCCGAAGGCATGAATCTTATCGGCGCGATAATTTTTGCCATGGTGAAAGATAATGATATTACCGCAGCCGGCGGTCTGACCCTGGGCGCCGATCCGATTGCCAATTCTCTGGCCGTCATATCGTTTCAGAAGGGACGGCCGATTAAATCATTTATTGTGCGCAAAGATGCCAAGGATCACGGCACGAAAAGCGCCATTGAAGGAAATGTGCAAGCCGGCGAGCGCGTATTGATTATTGACGATGTTATTACCACCGGCGGTTCGACAATTACGGCCATCGAGCAGGCGCGCAAGGCGGGCCTGATTGTGGACAGCGTTGTCACTTTGATTGACCGCGAGGAAGGCGGCCGGGAAAATATCCTGCAGCATGTGGAAAAAATCAAATCGGTTCTGACGCGCACCGAAATAATGGCCATCCGCGCAAAGAAAATGAGCGGCCGGGCTGTTTAATCAGACGCCTTCATCTTTCAGTAATGCTGCCATGGAGAAACCAACAATGACGGAAAATGCCAATTGCCCCGCGCCCGCTCTTGAGCCCGGCGCTGTCTTGCACGGATTTAAAATATTGCGCGTCCGGCCCCTGGATGCGCTGCGCCTGACCGCTTACGAAATGGAACACCGTAAGACCGGCGCCAGAGTGCTGCATCTGCACAGCTTTGAAAAGGAAAACCTGTTTGCGGTGGGCTTTCGCACCCCGCCTTATGATTCGACCGGAGTGCCGCATATTCTGGAACATTCGGTTCTGGCCGGTTCGGAAAAGTATCCGCTGAAGGATGTTTTCAACGAACTGCTGCGCTCGACAATGCAGACATTTATCAATGCTTTCACCTATCCCGATAAAACCATCTATCCGGTGGCCAGCCAGATCAAAGCCGATTTCTACAATCTGGCCCGCGTCTACACCAACCTTGTTCTGAAGCCGCGTCTGCTGAAGGAAACATTTTATCAGGAAGGCCATCATTATGAATTTATTCCTCCCGACGACGCGACCGGTGACTTAACCATATCGGGCATTGTTTACAATGAGATGAAAGGCGCTTATTCATCCCCCGATTCGCTGATGTACAAGGGGCTGCAGGAAAATATTTATCCGCAGACCGTTTATTCCTTCGATTCCGGAGGAGATCCGGAAATCATTGCCACTCTTACTTATGAGCAGTTTGTTGAATTTCACCGGAAATATTATTCCCCGGGCAACGCCAGTTTTTTTATTTACGGCGATATTCCCACGGTCGAACATCTGAAATTTCTGCAGGAGATGCTGAAGGGATTTGTCGCAACGGAGGTGCGTTCGGAGATTGCCAGCCAGGAGCGGCTGTCCGCGCCGCGCACAATCCGCGGGACGTTTCCTCTGGGCAGGGAAGAATCGCTGCAAAAAAAGGCAACCGTCAATATGGCGTGGCTGATGTCGGAAAACGTGGATTATGAAACCACTCTGCTTCTGGAGATGACATCGGCGCTGCTTACCGGTTCGGCCGCCAGCCCTTTGCGCAAATCATTGATTGATTCAGGGCTGGGTGAGGATTTATCTCCTGTCAGCGGCATGGAAACCGAGCTCAAGCAACTGATGTTTTGCGTCGGCCTGCGCGGCACGGAGGCGGCGTCTGCGGGAAAAATTGAACAGTTGATTTTGTCCACGCTGGAGGAAATTGCGCAAAAAGGCTTCGCTCCCGAATTGATTGAAGGTGTGCTGCATCAGGTGGAATTTCACGGCAAGGAAATCAACCGGGGCTCTTATCCTTACGGTATAGCTTTAATGGGAAAGGTTTACCGGACCTGGCTCTATGGAGGAGATCCCCTCATCGGGCTCGATTTCCCGGCAGTCATTGCGACAATCAGGGAAAACATCGCAGCCCGGCCGGAACTGTTTCAGAATCTTATCCGGCAGTGGTTTCTGAATAATACGCATCGTGTTTTGCAGATTATGGAGCCGGATTACGATTTTGCGGCTAAAAAGGAAAAAGCTTTTAACGAAAAAATGGCCCGCATTAAAGCGGGGCTGCGGGAAACCGAACTGCAGCAGATTCTGACTGCGGCCAGGGAACTCAAAAAATATCAGTCCGATCCGGATTTGCCGTCAGCCGCCAAAACGATACCGAAAATTAAAGTTTCCGACATCCCGCGGGAAGTGGAGAAAATACCGTCGCAAAACGTAATGCTCGACGGAATCTGCGCTTACGAGCATGAAATATTCACCAACGATGTTCTTTATCTCAACTTTGCTTTTGACATTTCCCATGTGCCGGAATATCTGCAAATATATCTGCCGCTTTTGGGCAAACTCACCTGCGGCATGGGAGCCGCCGGATTGACTTATGAGGAGATGGCCAAACTCATAGCGTTGAAAACCGGCGGATTGGGCTATGACCTGGCCTGCGGCAACACAGCCGACGCTGCGCAAAGCTGGCAGAAAATGATTTTTTCCGTCAAGTCCCTCTACCGCAATGTGCCGGAAGCGCTGCAAATTACAGCCGACTTGTTAACAGCGGGAGATCTCGCTTGTGAGGCGCGCCTGCGCGATCTTGTAGCCGAAAGGAAAAATGCACTGCATGCGGCGGTCGTGCCTTCGGGACATATTTTTGCCAAACGCGCCGCCGGCGCTGCTTTGACGCTGCCCGCCTACCGTGATGAACAGTGGCACGGCCGGACGCAGTTGCGCTTTATTTATCAAACCGCTGCGCAATTGGATGGCGACATTAAAATGCTGACGGAAAAAATGCGGGACTTGCGGCAAGCTGTCTTCAACAGAAACAATCTGATTATCAATATAACGGCGGATTCGTCCGGCCTGACACTGGCGGAAAAGGAGATGGCGGCGTTCACTGATAAACTGCCGGAGGGCGGGATAAAGTCCGTTTCGTCATTTTCCGTGCCGAAAAGAATAGCGGCCGGCATTGCGCTGCCCTCTCAGGTAAACTATTGCGCCAGGACGCTGCCGGCGCCTGCTTATGCCGACAAGGCAACGGCAATGCTGCTGGTTGCCTCCCGGTATTTGTCCAATGGTTATCTTTACAAAACTATCCGCGTGCAGGGCGGAGCCTACGGCGGGATGTCCCTGTATGACCCGACGCTGGGGTTGTTTTCCTTTCTTTCTTACCGTGATCCGCATATTGCGCAAACAATCAATGCTTTCCGGAAAGCCGAAAGTATCATCGCGCAAAGTAAAATAAGCAGGGAGGAAATAAACAAGGCAATCACCGGGACAATCGCCATGCTGGACAAACCCACTGATCCGGCGGGTCGCGGCGTTACGGCAATGATGCGCGAGTTTGCAAAAGTCACCGATGAAATGCGCCAGCAGGTGCGGGATAGAATCTTAAAGGCCAGCGCAGCCCAATTGAAAGAAGCGACCCGTCAGTATTTCGCACAAGCGGGTGACCGGGCGGCCTGCGCCGTATACGGCACGGCGGAAAAAATCAACGAAGCCAATGAGCAACTGGCCGAGAAGCTGACGCTGGAGAGCCTGCTGGATACCTGACGGTTCGCGGCGCATTCCGAAAAAGCGCGCCTCTGCTGCGGCTGCACCGGTTACTCAGAATGTATAGTGTAAATTCACATAAGCATTATGGCTGTGAAAATCCTGCTTTAATTCCAGATCGTAATTCAGGGAAACTTCGATTCCGGCGGTTGTTATAATATTCAGCTTTGCTCCGATGTTGTAACTGGCGCGTGGCGGATCAAAACCTCTTGTGGCAAAGGACGCGCCGCCTCCCGCGAATTGAGAGGAAGTCTGTTGCGGATCGCCGATAAAATCATAAAACCAGCGGGCGTGGAGTTCCGGAATGATTTTGGTAAAGTCATTTTGCCGGGGATACGCGATTTTAAAGCCCACGCCGCTTTGCATAAGATTGTATCTCTGAGCGTCAACTGTCAGGTTTACCGCTCCGGCTCCTGATTCCGAATAGCCGTTGAGTTGCAGTTGCAGATATTGCAGCGAAAAAAGCGGCGTTATATCCAGACCTGCAAAATTAAATTTACGGCCGCCTTCCAGATAACCGGAATATTGATTGCCGCTGTAACTGCTTTTTGCTTGACGGTCAATTCCGCCAAAGGAAATATGCCGGGATGAATCATAGAGGTTATAGCCAAAAGAAAAGATAGTGTTCAGGTAATAATCGTTTATGGCAAGGCTGCCGTAAAGGTTTCCCTGATAGCTGTCAGCAATGGTTTCCGTGCCGGCAGAAGAAGATTTAATCCAGTTTTGCGCATAACCGAAGCTGGCGCCGGCTAGAACGCGGTTATAGAGCCGTCTATCCAAACCGGCGGTAATGCCGCCCATTTGCGCGTCATAACCGCTGACGGAATCCCGCTGTCCCTGATGCAGGAGGGCGCCGAAGACTTGCGCCCAGGCGCCGCTTTTATTCTTTTCGGCGGCAGCCGGACGGGAAAACATCATATCTTTACCGGCAACGAGAAGAGCAGGCCGCTCTTCGATGCGGGCGATAATTGTCTGATATACCTGCTGCGCAGTTTCATAACCGGCCTGCAGCACAGCGGCATTGACAACCGGTTCCAGCTGTCTTGCGTTTTGGGCGCTGCCTGATCTGTCCAGCGCGGCCAGCACCGCCGACATGTCTCCGGTTGCGGTGTCCGCAAGATTGTCCAATACATTGCCCAGCGAGGCATTGCCGGCATGGGCGCCGTAGTAAGAGCCGTTTCTGGCGGCGATAAGATAAAGTTTGTTGCTGTCTTTAAGGAAAGAAAAACTGAGCATGGGCGCCGCGCTGTCGTTTTGAATCGTCAGATTGGCTGGAGTAACGGTCAAGGCGCCGGTGTCCACAATTAAAAACTGATCGTTGCTGATGAGATTTTTCGTTCCTCCCACAGTGACGGCCAGAGTTGTGTTGTCGGCTATTGTCACGGTTTCCGTATTGGCGATGGCGGCGCTGGCGGCAGTATCCTTGTTTAAGGTAAAGGCAAGTCTGGCGTTGCTTCCTGCAGTCACGGTAAAGGAGTCCGTTCCCGCGCCCAGATCAACGCGGCCCCTGATTTCTCCGCCGTTGACCGCTACAGTATCATTGCCGCTGCCGGTTTGAATGGCGGCAACGCCGCCGGCGATGAGGCCGCCGGCGTTGTTGGTGATAATGGTGTTGCCGGCCTCGGATTTAACAGCGATGCCGGAGCTGGAAATCGTTCCGGAATTGGAAAGAAGGTTGACGCCTGTAGCAACAGGTGTTCCATAATCGGCACTGGTATCGCCTTTAAACAGCAGGGCGATATTAGCTGTTCCCGCGATTCCGAACTTGTCGGTGGTGGCGCCGCTGATTATGCCGTTGTTTGTCACATCATAGTTGAGCGACCAGACAAGCAATCCCTGGCCGTCGCTCACCGATCCGGTGCTTTCAATAATTATCTGATTGGGTGTCGCCGGGTTATGGCGCACATTTTTCTGGAAACGGTGTCCGGCCCAGACGGTATCGCAGGTGCCGTCAATCCGGAAGCCGGCGAAGCCGTTGCCGTAGGAAGATGAAGCCGCATTGCTGAAATCATTGCCGTCGTTCCGGGTGTAAATGTAAGAGCGGGTGGCATAGATACTGTAGATATCCACCGGGCTGCCGCCCAGAACAATAAATTCGCTCATGCCGTTAATCTGCGCGAGCGTATAGCCGTTGCCCCAGAAAAAGGTATAACCCAGCTGAGTCCACGGAAAGGCATAGGAGCCGTAAGCGCCGACGAGCCAGTTTTCGTAATAAGCTTTAAAATTATTAAATGCCGCATCGCTCATGCCGGCCGGTTTTACAAAAGGGAGATTTTGCCCGTAGGAGGCAGGCAGATACTGACTGATATCGGGATTGCGGGTGGGGCGTATAATGTATTGAGGATTAACGGCGTATTCGATTATGGCGTCATGGGTAGCTGTGTTGTCCATTCCCAGGCCGCGTTCGATAAGGGTAATCACATTATCGCCGTTTACCCCGTTATTGATAAGAAAGCCGGTGGCGTCAAGGCCTGTTGTCACCCAGGCTGCGTCGGTTGTCGGCTGGCCGTATATCGTGTAACCGGCCTGCCCGACATAGTTCCATTTGAAATTGCGGGATTTGCCGGCTGTCCGGGTAATCAGGTTGCCGGTTACGGGGTCACCATTGTCGTAGGTCAATCCCTGCGCGGCCGGCGCAGTCGGGCTGATTGTATAAAGAGAGGAGGGCCGCCAGCCCGCCGGACTTACGGCGTGACTGATAGCCAGCGACAATGATTCGGCGTAATTCGGACTCAGGGTCTGAGCCGCGGCCCGCCAGGGAAAACAAATCAGAAAACATAAACAGAAGATATAAGGGGAGGATTTTTTCATTGGCGACCAGCCTTTTTAGCGGAAATATTATTTCATTCACACAAGTGAAATATTAAAGATAATAATCTTATCTGTCAATTAATACTATTACTCCGGCAATTAAACATTTAAATAACAATTACATTGCAACGAATTATTCTGCGCCAAAATTCTTTGAGCAGCCAATTAGGGAATATTTTGGCAAACAAAGCAAGGCGAAGCTGAAGATAAGCGATTCCAAATGTTTGAGCCGCAGGCGAGTTTTGGAATCGCCGGAAGCGAGGTTTAGCTTTGATCCAAAATATTTCCGGCAGCGAAAAGGGATTTGGCGCAATGCCCTTTTTAGCACAGAATTTTTTATATATTTAATTGCCGGAGTAATAATAACAGGACATCTTGAACAAATTGCGCATTTGCGTTAATAATGAGGGAAAGAGAGCGGAAGGGAGAATGACCTGTGAAGGGATTGCTGATTGAATGAAGGATAAGGAAGATGCCGCCAGCCGGCCCATTAATTGTTTCCTGTGCCGCTATTTTTATATTACTTACGAAAAAAAATTCCCCTACGGCTGCCGTGTCATGGGCTTCAAATCCAAGCGGCTGCCTTCGATTGATGTTTTTAACAATTCGGATATGGATTGCTCTCTTTTTATGGAAAAAGAAAAGACGTAGCAGCGGCATCGGAGAAGAAAAGTTACGGAGATGAAAAGCTGTTCAAGACGGGGAAAGGATGGAAAAAATCATGAAGCAATCGCGTGCGTCTAAAATCATTGCCGGGGCGATGGGCGTTATAATGACAATGTTAGTTCCGCTCGGCGCTCAGGCGGGAACCGAAGACTGGCGGATTGCCGGTTATACCAGATACCGCGATGCAGTATTTGCGGACAGCAGCCGCATTTCTTCTCCGGCGGCGGATGTCAGAACAATCTGGATTAGAATCGCGCCTTCCGGCAAAAGCAGGTATCTGCTGATGGTCAATGAATATCTTGCCTCTGTCAACAAAAGCCAAAAGGGATTTAAATCATTCGAAATCTTATGCGAAATCAATTGCTCACGGCAGCTGATCCGTTTTGCCCGCTTTGTCTATTTCGACGACACGGGGAAAATAATTCATGAGGCGGATGATGAAAAAGCCGGGTGGCTCGGTATTCAAACAGGCGATATCTGGGATAAAGTGCAAAAGGAAGCCTGCGGGGCGGGCAAATAGCCCATTTAAGGCAGTTGTTATTACTCCGGCAATTAAACATATTAATTATTTTTACGACGGATGGCGGAAACAGAGCCGGAAACATTTTGGAATAAGTCTAAGGCTTGCTTCAGGCGATTCCAAAACTCGTCCGCCCTCGGGCGGACTCAAACAATTGGAATCGCTGATCTTCAGCTTCACCTTGCTTTATTTGCCAAAATATTCCCTGATTGGCTCTGTTTCCGCCATCCATCGTTCATCAATTTTTGATAAGTTTATTTGTTTTAATTATTTAATTGCCGGAGCAAGAAAAGGATTTTCGCGGCTGAAATCAGGAGTGAGCTCCCGGTCGCTTACTTCCTGGGCAAAAATATTTTCAAAACCAATATCAAACGCATAATCAAGAACCTGATTATATTCGGCGGCGGTGATTCTCCGTCCTAAATCAGGATGATTTCTGACCTTCGCCACTGGTGTGTATTGCGACATGAGGCTGAGCGCCAAACGCGGTGACACCTCCTTTATCAGGCGCAGCGCCGCGAAAGAATTTTCGCTGTGGCCGGGGAGGACTAGGTGACGGACAATAACGCCTCTCTGGGCTATACCGTCGCGCAGTTGCAGCTTGTCGCCAACCTGGCGGGCCATTTCCCGGAGCGCAGCCAGTGCGAAATCCGGATATTGCGCTGCGGCGGAAAAAGCAACGCCGTCCCCTTCCTTCCCATATTTGAAATCAGGCAAATAAACATCCACCATTTTATCGAGCATTTTTATGATTTGCGGATCTTCATAGCCGCCGCAGTTATAGACGAAAGGAATTGTCAGGCCACGGCTGCGGGCAATTTGCAGCGCCTCCATAATCAACGGTGCCTGCGGTGTAGGTGTCACCGGTTCGATGTTGTGGCACCCCTGTTTTTGCAAATCCAGCATGATTTGCGCAAGTTCGGCGGGCTTAAGTTCCCGGCCGCAAACCTGATGAGAAATTTGATAATTCTGGCAGTAAAGGCAGCCCAGGTTGCAGGAAGAAAAAAATATTGTGCCGGCGCCGCGGCTGCCGGAAAGTGGCGGCTCCTCGCCGTGATGGGCAAGCGCGCAATCCATGACAATTTTGGCCGTCAGTCCGCAAAATCCTGTCTCACCGCGGGTGCGGTCAACGCGACACCGGCGCGGACAGAGAGTGCAATTCTTTAGTATTTCTTTGAGAGAGGATACCTGTTTTTCCATAAAATGACGGCGGATTTATAACCGTTCGACAATATCCTTAATCTTGCCGCTTTCCGCCAGTTCGATAAATTCTTCGCCCAGCGGGGCCGCAATTTCGACTGCCCGTCGCCAGTTATTGGTTCTGGCGGCATGATCGTCAATATAGGTGAGAAAATCTGTGCGGTCGGGGATTCTCTCGCCGGGCAGTTTTTCCACGAAGCTCTGCGAGGGAAAGACCATCAGCACGTTGCTCAATATATCCTGAGGCGGCAGACGTTTCACCAGTTTTTTATCCAGCCAGCCGGGAATTATTCTTTCCTGATGATGGAAAAAAAGAACTATGTCACCGGGTTTTGCGGCATATTGATGCGTCAGATGATAATCAACCAGACCGCCATCGCGGTAAACGCCGCGCGGCGCGCCGTAAATATCGCGGACTCCTTCCACCACCAGCGGAATAGCGCCGCTGGCCATCACGGCAAATTTGAAATTGACTTCGTTCAGGCGGACAAATTTGCCGCGGAAATGCGGCTGAAAGCAGAAAGCCGGCGGCTTCGAGCCATTGTAGAAGACAACTCTTTCGGCGAAATTATAAAGATTATTACGATTAAAAAAATTGCAAAGGTAACAAATTGCCAGGCCCGTTTTCTGGATAAATTGATTACCGGAGGCGACCAGATTGCGGGAACGTGCCGTCAGGATTGTCAACCGGTATTTTTTATTGGCCAGAGCAAACGAAATGGCCTCATCTTCTATGTAATCATTGATAGTTGCGGTAAGCTTCTCCCCGACGGTAGCAGGAGTATCCATTCTTGTATATTTTACATTGATGTAGGATTCCAGCAGCCGTTCATAGCTTTTTTGCGCTTCCGGCTGTACCCAGGCGGCAAAACGCCAGGCGCCGGCGGAAGAGCCGATCAGCGAAACGGCGCGGGAACGTCCCAACAGACCGTTTTTCAGCAGCGTTAAATCAAAGCCGCTGGCAATAAGCCAGCGCGGCCCGGCAGCCGGCCCGAAATAGGCGGAAACAGCATCAAAATTGAAGCCGCCGCTCTTGATGATATCGTAAGCGGTTTTCCCCGCTTTAATGCGAATATTACTCATGGAATGTTTCCCGCCGGGGCAAATGAACTTGACACTTTATTTTTTGTCCTGTAAATTAAAGCCATTAACAATCGGCAATGCATAAAGATAATAATGCTTTATTTAAACTGATTGATTTAAGCAGCAGAAGCGCCTTTTATCAATAATTAGAGAAAAAGCAAGCAAATTTATTTTTTCTTAAGAAACGGAAACGCAAATAATGAATATCAAAGAATCAATTCGGCAGATAGCTGAAAATGCGCAGGCGGCGTCCCGAGTGCTTTCCCGGAAAGCGGCGACGGTAAAAAACGATGCTCTTTTGCAGATGGCTGATGAGCTGATTAAAAATGAAAATTTTCTGCTCACAGAAAACAAAAAAGATATGGCGCAAGCTCAAAAATCAGGAATTTCCGGGGCGCTGCTGGACCGCCTGACCATGAAAAAATCAACAATTGAGACGATGGCCCGGGGTCTGCGGGAAGTCGCCGCCCTGCCTGATCCGGTCGGTAAAATAACTGCCGTGTGGCGGCGTCCCAACGGCCTGCAGGTGGGGAAAATGCGCATACCGCTGGGTGTTATCGGCATTATTTACGAATCCCGTCCGAATGTTACGGCTGACGCCGCCGCTTTGTGTCTTAAATCAGGCAACGCGGTAATTCTGCGCGGCGGTTCCGAAGCGATTAATTCCAATCTGGCGATTGCCGGCATTTTACAGAATGTTTTGCGGAAAAATTCCCTGCCGGAGGCGGCAATTCAGCTGATTCCCGTCACCAGCCGTGAGGCGGTCAGCGCCCTGCTGCAGCTTGATGAATATGTTGACGTGATTATTCCCCGCGGCGGCGAGGAATTAATCCGCGCCGTAGTTGCCCAGTCTAAAATACCGGTCATCAAGCATTACAAGGGAGTCTGCCACATATTTGTTGATGAGTTTGCCGATTCGGATATGGCCGTCTCCATCTGCCTTAATGCCAAGACGCAGCGTCCCGGCGTCTGTAATGCCATGGAAACGTTGCTTGTCCATGAGAAAATAGCCACCGCTTTTCTGCCGCTTATCGCCGCAGAATTGATTAAAGCCGGAGTTGTCCTCAAGGGCTGTGCAAAAACAAGAGAAGTCCTGACGGATATTGCGGCGGCAACGGAAGAAGACTGGTTTGCCGAATATCTCGATCTGGTTTTAGCAATACGGGTTGTGAAAAATATGGATGCGGCCATTGCCCATATTGAAAAATACGGATCGCTGCATACGGAATCAATTATCACCAGAGATTATGCCAATGCGCAACGCTTTTTGAATGAGGTTAACTCTTCCACGGTTGTGGTTAACGCTTCCACCCGTTTCAGCGATGGTTTTGAACTGGGACTGGGCGCGGAAATCGGCATATCCACAACCAAGCTGCACGCCTTCGGACCCATGGGGCTGGAAGAATTGACGACGACAAAGTTTATAATTTACGGCAACGGTCAGGTAAGAGAATGAAATGGGGACTGCTGGGCGGCACATTTGATCCGGTTCATTTCGGGCATCTGCGGGTGGCCGAAGAAATAAGGGAGCTGCTGGGCCTGGACAGCATCCTTTTCCTTCCCGCTTTTCAGCAGCCTCATAAAACGGCGGGGCAAACAACCTCCTTTGAGCATCGTGAAAAAATGCTGCGTCTGGCCATTGCCGGGAACAAATATTTTGCTTTTTCCGGTATCGAAAAATTGCGGGAAGGCAAATCGTACTCCGTGGAAACGGTGGAATATATTTTAAATAAATATCAGCCGGATCTGTCTCTCTATTTCATTACGGGACAGGATGCTTTTCAGACAATTACCACCTGGAAGGAATGGCAGAAGCTTCTTGCCCTTTGCAATTTCGCCGTTTTGACGAGGCCGGGCTATGAAAACAAGGGATTCCAAGATATTCTGCCGCCGGATTTTGCCGGCAATTATATTTATGAACAGGAGGCAGACGGATACAGAGGAACAGCCGGAAAGGTTATCTGTTTTCGCAGTGTAACCCTGCTCGATATATCATCTTCCGCAATCAGGGAAAAAGTCAGGAAGGGCAAATCCATCAATTATCTGACGCCGGAGGATGTGAGGCATTACATAGCGAGAAACGGACTGTATCGGGAATAAAATATTTAAGCCGGGAGTTGGAAAAGGAAAAAATGAAAAAAACATCATTACTGCAATTAACGGCCCTGTTCATTATTTTGTTTATTCTTTCCGTTGCGGCTGCCGAAAGTTATGCGCAGGCTTACAAACTGCTGGTAGTTGATTCGCAGCAAAGTTATCCTTACGTGGGAACGAGAGATTCAATGTTCAGGCGTCTGGCATCATTCGGCTTCGTCGAAGGAAAGAATTTGACGGTCAGACGTTATTCGGTGGGTAATGACGCCCGGAAAGCGGAAGAAATATTCCGCCGGGAATTGCCCAATAATTATGACGCGATTTTTTCCAACGGTACGGTTGTCACCGTTGCCGCGAAAAAGGTGGCCCTGGGCAGGAAAGAATACCGTTTTGTTTTTGCCGCCGTGACCGATCCTGTTGACGTCGGGGTAATTAAGGATTTTACCAATCCTCCCTTTGCCAATTTTACGGGTGTGTGCTATCCGGCTCCTGTTGCATCAAGACTGAAATTCATCAGAGATCTCATGCCGCAAGCCAAAACAATCGGCTTGATTTATGCCGATATGCCGCAGAGCCACAGCTACAGAAAATGGGTGGAGAGCGCTTTGCAGGAAGAACCGCAGCTGCAGGGACTGCAGGTCATTTTCCGGATGGTTCCTCTGATTACGGGAGACATCGAGGGCCAGATAAAAATGTCCGAACTGGCGAAGAAACATGTGCTGGAGCTCAATCCTCTGGTGGATGTTTTTCTCTCTCCCAATGATCAGATGGGGGCCGGCAAGCCTTTCCCGCAAATGGTTTACCGGACGGCAACCAAACCACTGGTTGGCGTTGGCCTCGCTGAAATCATGGAAGAGGGCGGCGCCACCATGAGCCTTTATCCTTCCGATAGCAGTGCAGGGAGGCAGTGCGCCGTAATGCTTAAAAAAATATTTGAGGGAGAGGATATCAATAAAATAATTCCCGAGTGGCCGAAAGAAAACGGCATTGCCTTTGATCTGAGAAAAGCACGGAAGTTCGGCATTAAAATTCCCATTCAGATGATGGAAATGGCTGGTGATAATATCGTAAAGTAAGCTCAGGATACGACAAAATGAATCTGTTTAAACATCTTCATACAAAAATTCTGACCGTAGGTATCTCCACGCTGGTCCTGGCGGTTACGTTGATTACGGTGGCCAACGTGGCTAATTTTTCCATTTCCTATCGCAGCGCCCTGGAAGACCGGTCCATAACTGTTGCCGAAAATATCCGCAGCGTCGTTTATCGCAATATCAAGTATTTTCCTCTGGACAGCTTTACCGGCATGGCCGCGTTTTTGCGGGATGTGCTGGCCAATAATCCCGGGCTTTCCTATTGTTACATCGCCGATGGCCACGGCCGTATTCTGTACGCCAGTGATGAAAATATCAAGAAACAGCGAAAAACTGCTTTACGTCCCGGTTCCGTCTTTAAAAATCAGAAAACCCGCGGTGAAACCCTGATACACGACGGCCACTATGAATCAATTATCCCCGTAATTTTCGAAAATGATTATCTGGGAACAGTTCATGTGGCGATCGAAAAAAAGATAGTCAACCAGAAAATACTGACAATCGTTCTGCAAAACACAATCATTTTAATTTTGTTTCTGGCGCTGGCAATTTATATTCTTTACAGGATTGTGACAAAGCAGGTTACCCGGCCTATTAATTTACTGATGGACCGCGTTATCAATATAACCGAAGAACCGGACGCCACGGAGCCGATTGCCGTGACGAGCGAAGATGAACTGGGGAAACTGGCTTTTTCCTTCAATCAAATGCAGACGAGCCTCGCCAATTATATCCGGGAGCTCAATTATCGCAATAATGCTCTGCAGACCATTATTATGATTGCCGACAGGCTTTATAAAACTTTTGATATGGAAACAATAGCCAAATATGCCTGCGAGGCCATGGCGGCCTACAGCAATTCACCGCGGACGGCATTGTTCGCAGTTGACAATGAAAGAAAGACGCTGCGTTGCCTTTATCACCTGGGCTTCGGTGAGGAAACAATTAAAAACGCCAGGATATTGCCCCTGGAAGGGAGTTTGAGCGGTATTACCGTCAGGAATAAAGATGTGACGACGAGTTACGACATTCTGAAAGATGAAACCATTGTTCCCGAAGTAAAGCAGTCGCTGATCGGCGACGGTTTGAATATAGTTTTTTCCATACCATTGCTTTTCCAGGATGACGTTCTGGGTGTTTTAAATATCTTTTTTGTTGCCCGGGAACGCGGGCCGATTGATCAATACGAAAGAGATATTTTCATCTCCATCGGCAAGACCATCGGCCTGGCCATGTCTAATTCCCGGCATGTCGCTCAAATCGAGGCGGAAATAGCCGTCCGGAAGACGGCCGAAAAGGAACTGGATTACCGCAACAATGCTTTGCATACCATTAATACAATTGCCGATAAGCTCTACCGGTCGTTTGATATGCAAACGATTGCCAGAGAAGCGGTCGAATCAATTGCCGTTTACACCAACTCGCCTCGCGCCTCGCTTTTTGCAATTGACGAGCAAAGCAAACAATTCAAACTTCTTTACACCCACGGTTTCAGCGACGCAATCATCAAGGTAGGTTCCCTTTTGCCTTTGGAAGGAAGCTTTACCGGTCTTGTGCTGAAAACCAGACAGATAGTTACCTCTGATGATATTGCTGATGATCAATCAATGGTTCCCGAAGTGAAAAATGCATTATTGGAGGAAAAATTATCCATGGTTATCGGCGTCCCCCTGCTCTTTCAGGATCAGATGCTGGGAGTGATGAATCTCTTTTTCCGCGAAAAAGAACGGGGTCCGATTGAAGAATATGAAAAAGAAATATTTCTTTCCATCGGCAAGACCATCGGCCTGGCGATGGCCAATGCGCAGCATGTAGCTCAGATTGAGGCTGAAATCAAAGAACGGAAAAAAGCGGAAGCGGAGATTCGCAAACTCAACGAGGAACTTGAACAACGGGTCAGCGAAAGAACAAGGGAACTGGAATTTGCCAACAAAGAACTGGAATCATTTTCTTACTCTGTCTCCCATGATTTGCGTGCTCCGTTGCGTTCGATTGACGGTTTTTCGAAAATTCTGCTGGAGGATTACGAAAGCGAGCTTTCCGGGGAACCAGTCCGCTATCTTCATCTGTTGAGGAACAACGCCCAGCAGATGGGCAATCTGATTACCGATATGCTGTCTTTTTCCCGGATGAGCCGCCTGCCTCTGACCAGGCAAAAAGTTGATCCGGCGGAAATAGTGTATCAGGTGCTGAAAGAACTGGAGGACATGCAGAAAAACCGGCAGGTGGATATAGTGATCGGCGATATGCCGGAATGCCAGGCTGATCCGGCCATGCTGAAGGTGGTCTGGGTCAATTTGCTTTCCAATGCCTTAAAATTTACATCGAAGAAGGAGAAGGCATTAATTGAAATTGGTTGCAATAAAAGCGATGAAGATGTATTTTATGTGAAGGATAACGGCGCCGGTTTTGACATGAAATATGCGGACAAGATTTTTTGTGTTTTTCAGCGGTTGCATCTGGCCGACGAATTTGAGGGAACCGGCTGCGGAACGGCCATTGTGAAGCGCATAATAAACCGGCATGGCGGAAGGGTCTGGGTGGAAGCCCGGTTAAACGAAGGAGCCGATTTTTACTTTACCCTGGGTGAAGGAGGTCAGTAGGATGGGCTGCGCACCGGTAGTGGAAATATTGCTTGTGGAAGATAATCCTAACGACGTGGAATTGGCGCTGCATGCGTTGAAAAAGAATAAACTGGTCAATCACATTCAGGTTGTCCGCGACGGGGAAGAGGCCCTTGATTATATCTTTTGCCGGGGTTCCTATTCCGGACGCAATATAAACGATGCTCCCAAACTGATTTTACTGGATTTAAAACTGCCGAAAGTGGACGGGATAGAGGTGCTCAGACAAATCAAATCCGATCCGGCAACCAAAAGCATCCCGGTTGTTGTTCTGACGACTTCCCGGGAGGAAAGAGATGTGATGAAGACTTACAGCCTCGGCGTCAACAGCTATATTTTAAAGCCGGTTGACTTCGATCAGTTTGTTGATTCCGTAAGCCAGATAGGGTTTTACTGGATGCTGCTGAATCAATCGCCCAGGGTGTAATAACCTGCCGGGGTGGATAAATGAAGAAGAAAATAAATTTGCCGTCAGGAGAAAACCGGTGATGGGAAATGCGCCGCCCGTAGAGATATTGCTTGTGGAAGACAATCCTAATGATATTGAATTGGCGCTGCGTGCTTTTAAAAAAAACAAGCTGGTTAATCATGTTAATATTGTGCGGGATGGGGAAGAGGCGCTCGATTATCTTTTCGGCAGGGGAACTTACGCCGGCCGCAACATTGCTGATGTTCCCACGCTGATTCTCACGGATTTGAACATGCCCAGGGTAAACGGTCTGGAATTGCTCAAAGAAATCCGGTCCAATCCCCTGACGAAAAATATTCCGGTTGTCGTTCTGACAACTTCCCGGGAAGAGCAGGATGTTCTGGATGCTCACCGCCTGGGCATCAACAGTTATATTTTAAAGCCGGTAGATTTTGAACAATTCATGAATTCAGCGCGTCTCATCGGCTATCATTGGATGCTGCTGCAGAAAAAAGAAGAAAATAATAAATAGCGTTTATAAAAGGCAGCACGACGACCTGTTTAAAAAAGCAAAAGCCTCCAGCTAATTAATTGTTATCTGATACAGACACTGAGAACTTCCATTAAATCAGTTTCTCCGTCCAGCACTTTGCGGACACCGGACTGCAACAGCGTCCGCATGCCTTCCGTCATGGCCGTTTTACGGATGGCGGCAATGGATTTGCGGTTTACTATCATCTGCTTGATGTTATCCGTGGCAATCAGCAACTCAAAGATACCCGTCCGGCCGCGGTAGCCCATGTTATTGCATTCTGCGCAGCCTCTGGCGCGGTAAAGCAGCAGCTTGTCGTAGCCGGCGATATTAAGGGCGGCAAAAGCTTTTTCGCCGTAATGATGGGCAAGCTCTGCATATTCCGCCGGTGTCGGATGATAAGCATCCTTGCACTTGACGCACAGGCAGCGCACCAGTCTCTGCGCCAGAACGCAGAGCAGCGAATCGGCAAAAGCGAAAGGATCAATTCCGATATCGAGCAGCCGCACGATGGTTTCCGGAGCGTTATTGGTATGCAGTGTACTCATTACCAGATGGCCGGTTGTCGAGGCCTCAATGCCCATTTTGGCTGTTTCGTGGTCGCGCATTTCTCCGACCATGATAACATCGGGATCGGCGCGCAAGAATGACCGCATCGCTGCCGCAAAACCGAGGCCGATTTTGTGATGGACCTGCAGTTGCCGGATGCCCTGCTGCGTAATTTCCACCGGATCTTCGGCGGTCCATATCTTGATATTCGGCTTATTAATGATATGCAGAGCGGCATGGGCTGTGGTGGTTTTTCCCGAGCCGGTCGGCCCCACCAGAAGAATCAGGCCGTAGGGCTTGGTTAGCTGCGCTTTGAAATTATTGTAAATCTCATCGGGCATCCGCAGCTCTTCCAAAGTCATTATTTTGCCGCGGGTCAAAAGCCGCAGCACGACATCCTCAACATAACCGTGAGTCGGCAATGTGGCTACCCGCAGTTCTATTTCTTCAACTCCGGGCACTTTGTATTTGATTTTTCCATCCTGGGGCAGGCGTTTTTCCGTAATGTCCAGATTCGACATGATTTTTATCCGCGACACAATAGCCGCATGGTACTCATAAGGGAAAGTCTTATAATGGATGCATTCGCCGTCAATCCTCAGACGGAAATTGACAACCCTGTCCTTCACATCAGGCTCGATATGAATGTCGGAAGCGCGTCTGTCGTAGGCGTAATCAATCGCGTCATTGACAATTTTAATTATATTAACATCCTCTGCCGGTTCATCCGTCTCCGCCTCCTGCTTTGCCTCGTTGTTTTCTTCCGCCAGCAAATCATCATCTGCTTTGGCGGGATCATAAATTCCGTAAAAATATTCGATAAATTTCCAGATATCTTGGCGGCTCGCGGCGACATATTTTACCGCTTTGGTCTGCAGGATATTCTCGATCATATCCCTTTTGATAATATTATCGGGATTGTCAACTATGACGACTATCTTTCCCTCTTTCAATTCCAGCGGCACCCAAAATTCGCGCCTCAGATATTCATAACGGAGTTTTTTCAGCAGCTCTTCCGGAATCGGGTATTTTCTGTCGAAGAGAATTACTTCCGGGGCTTCGGCAGAAGATGGTTTTTTTGGTGAGGTCTTTCCGGAACCGGGATTATTCTTTTCCGGAGTGCCTGCACGATAATCGCCTCTTTGCTTTTCCATAATGTTTTAAACCTTTACGTTCACATGTTGAAAAGTTTTTTTGTATTGCAAAATGTGGTTTCAGCCACTTCTTCCCATTCCAGCCCTTTGATTACGGCAATTTTTTTTGTGGTGTGAATGACAAAAGCAGGTTCGTTTCTTTTGCCGCGGCAAGGATGAGGAGCCAGAAAAGGCGCATCCGTCTCGATGAGCAGGCTCTTAAGAGGCACACGGCTTACTACGTCCTGAATAGTTGCCGCTTTGGCAAAGGTTACGGTTCCGGGAACCGAAATATAAAATCCCATTTCCAGACACCGGCTGGCCATTTGATAATCGCCGGAAAAGCAGTGGAAAATGCCGCGGCGGATACCTGACGCCCTGATCATGCCGATTGTTTCGTAATGGGCTTCCCTGTCATGAATGATAACCGGAAGATTCAGCTCCCGCGCCAGCTCCAGTTGTTCTCCGAATCTGTTTATTTGCAGGTTGCGCGGGGTATTATTCCGGAAAAAATCAAGGCCGATTTCGCCGTAAGCGATAACCTTTTTTTGACAGGCCAGTTCTTTTAAGTCGTCATAAGTACGGTTGTCTATTTCCAGAACATCATGAGGATGAATTCCGATTGCGGCGTAAATATTTTCATGGCGGGAAGCCAGGGCCGCTGCCTTGCGGCTTAATTCCAGACTGGTTCCCACGGTCAAAATGAAAGCAACGCCGGCGGCTGCGGCTCTTCCGATTACCTCATTCCGGTCATGGTCAAATTCTTTCATTTCCAGATGAGTGTGGGAATCAGCTAACATGGAAATTATTTATGAGCCGGCTCTATGCTGATTTCTTCAGCGTTATCGGCAACATCCGGCAGTTTCTTAAAAAATGAGTGCAATTCCTTTTCCGAAATTTCGCCGGATAACAGACTGCGTGATATGATGCGTTTGTCATACTTGAGTAACTCAGGATTAACTTTTTTGCCCATAACGTAACTTCTACCCTCCTCTGAAATTAACGTATTCCGAAAGCACATAAACTTGTTTTTAACTCGTGGCGAGGTGTATTACATTTTAGCGACATAATCAAGCCCGAAGAAATATCAATCCCCGCCGGTTAATACAGATAAAGGAATACTCCTTGACAGAAATAATTATTTTCGTTAGTTTTTTTAATATATTTTAGAATTTTCGGAATAATTTATCGGTTTTCAATCGCGGAGATTTCAACATGGGAACGAAATTAATACTGCTGTGCAGGGAGGGAGAATCCCGCAATGCCTATCTGGAGGAGTCTCATCGTGTTGGTGCGGATATAGATATTGTTGCCGATTATGGTGAACTTTTTCAGAAGATGATCGGCAATAATTATCAGGGCGTCTTGATTGATCTGCTGACCAGCATGAAAGCATCCAAGGATGAAAAAGGCATGGTTCAGGCGATTCTGGAAGTATTTCCGGTTGTTCAGGTAAGGTGGGATGCATCTTCAAACACTATCAGCACCATGTCAATGGGAAATTCGGTGGGCTGCGATACGATAAACGAATTCGTCAAAAACGAATGCGACCCCTTTACCGCAAGGTCTATCCGTCTCTATACAAGAAGAAGCATCAACTTTAACGTAGTGATAGGCAGAGACGAAAAGATGAGTGAACAATTCCTGGAACGCACCGTGACAATCAACTGCTCGAAAGGCGGTTGTTTTTTCTTTTCCACCCAAGATTGGTCCGGGCAAAAAAATGTCTGGTTTGTTATCAAGGAGCTGAAAAACAAAACTCCCATTGCCGGTGAAATACGCTGGTTAATGGGGTGGGGTAAGGCTATGGTGATTCCCGGCTTCGGCATCAGCTTCACCGACATCAAGCCGTATCAAATGCAGGAATTGACCAACAAGTATCAGGTGTAGCTGAAGTTTGTATTTAAGGATGGCGATAATTTTGCCGTTAACATAAGCAGGGTGGAAAGGAAAACAGTTAAATCCGGTTGACGGCGACAGTGGCAAAAGCAAGTTAATATTTTTAAGAAAGAGAGGGGCTTTTCGTGAAGCAGGTGGAAATACTCCCCGGAGAAATACTTGATTTGCGCCTGGACAAAAATGATGTCCGCAAGACTCTGCTTAATCAGATTATCGCCAAGGATGTGATTGCCACTGAACAAACCAATCCTTCGTTAAATAATTCTCATTTAAACCACATCATAATAGTGACGTACAAAGCGCCCGGAGAAAATACCGGGCGACTGGGATTTGAAGCCAGAATTGAAAAAATCACTGAAGATTATCAGGTAATCCTGCGCCGGTTAAACGAGCCCGCACCCTGCGATTTAAGGGTCTGGCCGAGAGTCCGGCTGGATTTTCTGCCGGAAGTGCGCGCTTTCTGCCGGGACAGGGAAATTCAGGTTGTTGATATCTCCGGCGGCGGGGCGCACATTATTTTGCGCAATGATGATTGCGGGCAGACGGCGATCGGAGCTGTCGTCAGCATGAAATTCGTTTTTCCCAGAGGTGAAGTAAACTTGGAGGGCGAAGTTCTGCGAATCTGGAATGATTCACCTGAGAAAAGACATGTTGCGGTAAAATTTACCGGCAGCCATAACATCAGCCAGTTTATTTATTGACGGATAAGCGGGATAGCTATGGAAACAATGGTTTACAGAAAAAGCAGTGCGACCTCGGAAATAATGAAAAAACTGGACGAAAGCCGCAGGCATTTAAGAACCGGCAACCTTTTTTCCTGTATCGTCACTCTGCGTGATGTCCTGGATGCTTTTCTGCATGACGCATCCATTGATCAGGCGGACCGAAGTAAAATTACCAGTTCGCTTAATCATTATCAACAGCAAATAGCAACTGCCGCACAGTTTCGCGACCTTTACGGAATGTTTACTTTTCGTGACAGCGATTTTACGACCACATATGATTTTCTGGGCCAGCTTATCACAATTAAGGAAGATGAAATCGCAAGCGTGCTTATCGGTAAGGATGTTAAAAATATTTTAAACCTGGAAAGTCTGGACAGTGTTGATCAGCAGACCGCAAAAACCATGCTCGCCATGGTGGAACGCGGCGAACAGATGGTCTTAAGGGAACTGGTTGCCGCCAATGATAATATCGCAACTCTCGTTCTTTCCTATTATAACGAAATGGGCATAGGTTACCGGTTATCCGGTGACACCGACAAAGCTATCCAGGAATATAAAAAGGCGCTGTCCATTTCACCGGATGACGAGAATCTTTTCTATAATCTGGCGCGGGTTTACATTGAGATCGGCAATAAAAAGAAAGCTGAAGAATGTATCGGCCGGGCTCTGAAACTCAATCCGGATTTTATAGAAGGATTTAAACTGCAAAATTATATCAATAACTGGACGCCTTAATAATGTTTTGAGGGAACGACAGCGGGAGCTATCTTTAATGAAAAAAAAGATTCTTGTCGTGGATGATGACGAAATCAGCCGCGAAATCATTTCGGCCTGGCTTTTAAATAACGGCTACGAAGTTGCACTGGCGGTAAACGGTAAGGAAGGCTACGAACAATGCCGGTCAATCAAGCCCGATGCCGTTATTATGGATATTCTGATGCCGGATTTGAATGGTGATGAGGTGGCGGAACTGATTAGAAACGACGAAGCCATCGGGCATATACCAATCATCTTTGTAACGGCTATGGTCAGCGGTAACGAAGTGCCCTGCAACAATCTGATCGGCGGCCAATACATGGTTGCCAAACCTTTCGCGGGTGAAGAATTGCGTAACATTCTGGCGCAGGTGATCTGAGCCCGGTAATCCTTTGTCTGTCCCGGCAGGTAAGTCCCGGGTATTTATTTACCGTAAAGAGCCTCGATCTGCGGGTTGTATTTCGCCATGACGACCCGGCGCTTCAGTTTCATCGTCTGGGTCAGCATCCCATTTTCCAGTGTAAACGGCTCATCGAGAAAAAGGAACTTTTTCGGCACTTCATAATCGGCATATTTGTTCTTCAATGCTGCAATAACATCATCAGTAATCATTGCCTGGATATCCCGCTGCGCCACAAGCGATTTTATGTCCCCGGAAAGATTATTCCTCTTTGCATATCCCGCGAGCGCCGGGAAATCCGGCACGATGATACAGATA
>JAKLDS010000043.1 GCA_022703375.1 Deltaproteobacteria bacterium
TATCACGCAGGCGGTTTTGTACATCCTGCTGCCGCAAATCAGCAGTGTGGTAATATTTACGATTATTGCCTGTTATCTGCTGGCCTGCTATGGCGGCGGCTTTGCCACCATGCCAGCCTTCGCGGCTGATTCCTTCGGACCTGCCTATATCGGCCGTGTTTACGGAATAATGCTGACGGCCTGGGGCGCAGCAGGAGTTGTCGGCCCGCTTGTTTTTGCCGAAATTAAAAGCGTTGCCCTTTACGTTGCAGCCGGAATGCTGATTGTCGGATTTGTAATAGCGCTTTCTTACAAGCGTCCGGAATTGAAAAAAGTATAGTTTGCTATTTTCAATCAAAGCTAAAACCCCTTCAGCCATTACTTGCTGAAGGGGTTTTTATTAGCGGCATTAGCAATTGTTCTATTTGTATTGCCCTATTTTTTCATAAACAAAATCTGCTACATTTTCTTCCAGTTCCCTGCTTTCATTTTTGAAAACCATTGCAATCGAATCATAATCAAACACCCCATCCTGCACCAGAATGGGTGTCAATTTTGAAATACCGGCACTGCTTTCGCCACTAATTACGCGATTATGATAATAACCTGCTTCTTTTTGCCAGGTCAACGCCCGCTCATCTTTATTTATTTCATAGCATAGTTGAAAACCGATAATCTCATCACCTTCGCCAAACCAAACTATCAGGTCAAAATAATTATCGGAAAACCAGCGTCTTTTCGGTTCATTTTTTTTCTGTTGTACATTTTTATATTCTTTAAGCATAAGACTTTCTAAACAAAAAGTTGTGTAAAAGCAAACTTCTCTCCGTCAAACAACCCCTTATCGCTGAGTTTCAGGCTGGGAATTACCAGCAGCGCCAGAAAAGACAAGGCCATAAACGGTGCATGCAGCGGTGAACCCATTTCACTTTTGACCAGACAGTCCAACCTTTGATACTTTGCGGCTACGGCATAACCGTCATCATCAGACATCAATCCGGCAATCGGCAGGGGCAGGATATTTTCTTCGCCTTCGCACACAGCAGCCAGCCCGCCTTTACTTTTAATTACCAGGTTCAGCGCCGCCGTAATATCATCATCGGCAACACCAACGGCAATCACATTATGCGAGTCATGAGCAACCGATGAGGCAATCGCGCCTTTTTTCAATCCGCAATTGCGGACAAAGCCAACCGCGGGAGGAACATTTTGATAGCGGTTGACAACCACAAGTTTTAAAATATCATGTTCCGCATCGGATACAACAAAGCCCCGTTCTTCTTTTGCCTGCGCTGTCACTCTTCCCGTTAAGACCTGGCCGTCATTTATGACAATCACATTGATATTATCAGCTGCTTTTTTAACTCTGATATCATCGGCACTGACAAAGTCGGCGACAAACAGATTACCGGCGGAAACAGGCGAAGATGAAAGCAGACTGATTCCGCCGGCTGCTACTTTTCGTCCCCCGATAAAAGTTTCCAGAACATTGAAATCACGCCAGTTGTCAACGACGATAAAATCGGCCGGGTCGTTTAACTGTAAAAGGCCGGCGTCGAGGCCGTAATGGCGAACCGGATTGAGCGAAGCCGAGCGCAAAACATCCATCAGGTCATATCCTTCCCGGACAGCTCTCTTTACGATATTATTGATATGGCTTATCACAAACTCATCAGGGTGTTTATCATCGCTGCAAAACATACAGAGTTCGGGATTTGTTCTTAATAAATCGGAAAGAGCGGCGAAATTCTTTGCGGCGGAGCCCTCGCGGATGATTATTTTCATGCCCAGAGATATTTTTTCCAGACCTTCTTCCAGCGATATTGTTTCGTGATCGGTGGAAATGCCCGCGGCTGCATATTTTCTCAGTGCTTCGCCGCGTAAAGCCGGGGCATGGCCGTCAACCGGTTTGCCCTGTTTTTTGGCAACGGTAATCTTTGCCAGCACCTCCGGATCACCATTAATCACCCCCGGAAAATTCATCATCTCGCTTAAATATTTTATTTCCGGATTCCGCAGCAACTTTTCCACATCAGCGCTCTTCAAAACAGCCCCGGCTGTCTCGAATGTGGTGGCGGGAACGCAGGAGGAAGCGCCGAAGTAAAAGTGAAAAGGCGTTTTGCGGCCTTCCTCAACCATGAAATTAACACCTTCCATTCCCAAAACATTAGCTATTTCATGTGGATCGGAAACAGCGGCAACCGTCCCGTGCGCGACGGCCAGCCTGGCGAATTCTGTCGGTACCAGAAGCGAGCTTTCCACATGGACATGAGCGTCGATAAAGCCGGGCAAAACATATGAGTTGTAATGATTATTGTCTTCGCGGATGGCGGTGATATGTCCGTTTTCAATTCTCAGCGTACCCGGATAAATCCGTTTTTTGCGCAAGTCAACTATATTGCCGGAAACATCTAATGAGCTCATGGATAATTACCGCCCAATTTAAAGAGCCCCTTGTCCGACAGTTATACCAGACAAAGGGCTCCTGATTAAATACTCAAGCAAGTTTGCTCTTACATAGTGGGCTTGAGAAAATTCGGATCCAGGAATTTCGGATTTGGATAAGTATAGAATCCCTTGCCGCTTTTTACTCCCAGCTCGCCGCGTTTAATCTTTTGCAACAGCGCATCAGGCGGCATATCCTTCGGATCCTTGGAATCGTTATAATAAGACATTTCAATATCGTAAACGACATCAAGTCCTACCTTATCCATCAGAGCAAAAGGCCCTTCCTTCATTTTGGTAAAAATACACCAGGCGCGGTCAACATCCATAAAATCAACAAAACCATTGCCCCAGGTATAAAGAACCTGACGCTTAACCGCCCGCCACACATTATTGAAACAGAATCCCAGAAGCTCCTTATTTACTTTCAAAGGCACGCAACCGATGGATTTTATCCAGTCAACGCCCGCCTGCATCGTTTCCGCCGAGGTCCTGGTTCCTCCCATGATATCAACCATGTGGACACCCTGCAGGGGGAAATAAAAATGTATATTCAGGCATTTTTCCGGCCGGCCGCTGCTTTTTTCCATTTTGGAAACAGGCAGGGAAGAACTGTTGGTTGCTATAATTGTTTTGGCGGGAGATTTCTGTCCCAATTCTGCAAAGACCTTATTTTTCAGATCAACGATTTCGGGAATTGCTTCAATAATCAGATCGGCATCTTTGACCGCTTCCCCCAAATCAGTCTCCTGCTTGACTGCATCGCGGCATGCTTCCCATTTTTCCCACGGGATGAAGGGTGTAATTCCTTTGGCCTTCAAATCTGCAAATATTTTGTTATATGTATTGACAAACGCACCCTCAACCGGATCATAAGCCCATACCTTATTGCCTGCGTTAGCGGCCAGCATTGCAATCTGAGCACCCAGAATACCGGTGCCAATTACGGCCACTTTTTCAATTTTTGCCATTTTTTTCCTCCTGTGTTGATAAATTGTAATTGACTGTTACAGACAGCTCCGGCAGCCGTTATCCCCTCCGAATATCCAGCTGCATTGAGGTATATTAAAGAACTAAATTAAATTGTCAAGAAATTAATAGCTGTTTCCCGAAATAAAACAGGAAAATAATCCGGAAAAGCAATTGACAACAGCTTGCCTTTTGAGTAAATTTTTGATGACGGAATTATTTTTCATTAACTCTGCAGGGCATGTTAAAATAAGCTTCTCATCAAGAGTGAAATATTGCCCGTATTTGCAATTATAAACAACAGTTACCAAAGATTTCTCCCGATATTCCGGTGTTCGGCAAGCATTGCGGAAGGAAGTTTTATGCTGAAATATCTTTTCTGGCCGGCTCTGCTAATTTTTATTATCAGCGGAACGGCGACAGCCGATTTTTACAAATGGGAAGATGAAAAGGGAGTTGTCCATATCACAGATTATCCGCCACCTGCCAGGGCAATGCAAAAAAAGATGAAAGTTCATAAATACGATGAAGCAAAAACCACTTCACCGCAAGCGCCAATTAACAAAAAAACAACGAATGACCCAAAATCATTCCAGCCCAAAAACGGCGGAAATAAAAGCAATCCCGATGTTACGCTATATATGACCGGCTGGTGCAAGTACTGCCGCATGGCCCGTGATTTTCTGCAGTCGCGCCATATAAATTTTACGGAATATGACGTGGAAAAAGACAGTGATGCCAATCAAAGAATGAGATAGCTCGGCGGCACCGGTTCTGTCCCCTTCGCCGTCATTAACGGACAAATCATCAGGGGGTTTTCAAAAAAAACTTACGAAAAAGCTTTAGAGCAGTAATGGCTTTGCCTTTCTTTACTGCAATAAACTGCTGAAATGTCAGTTGCAAATAAATCAAAGTAATTCTATAATATTACAAATATCCGGCGAGGGAGGATTTCATGATTAAACATATATTGATTTTATTTGCACTGATTTTTGCCCTTTACGGCGTTGCCAATGCCGAGTTCTATACATGGGAAGACGAAAATGGAGTTGTCCACATTACTGACTATCCCCCTCCCCAGACAAAATCAGCAAAAAAAACTCCTTTCCGCACTCACGGATCCGGTAACGACCTGCAGGAGCAGAGTAACGCTCCGGCCGCCCAGAAAAAACCAGACGTCATCATCTTTACAAAAAATGAATGTCCTGATTGCGATAAAGCCAGGAATTATCTAAAATCGAAGCAAGTTCAGTTTACTGAATATAACATGGATACTGATCCGACAGCAGCGGCAAAAAGAAAAGAATATGACGACACCACCGATGTGCCGTTTGCCATCATCAACAGAAATCATGTCTTCGGTTTTGCCGAAAGTGTTTATGAGCGGGTCCTGAAAATTAAGCCGTAAAATGGCTGATGCCGTGAAGAAAAGCGAACGAAAAGCGCTGCAGCAGTAATGCGGCGCTTTTTTTGACAAAGGCAGGGGAGAAGACCATAAGCCGGGTTCTGTTCCGCACTCCGGTTACCCGCCAGTACGGTGATGATCATTCATCTGGGACGGCGGTTGCCCGCCGCCTCTAGCGACACTACCCGAGAACTTCAGGCGGGCAGCCCTTAAACGTTCTCCTATTTGGTCTTGCTCCGGATGGGGTTTACCATGCTTTTCCGGTCACCCGGAAAACGGTGAGCTCTTACCTCGCCATTTCACCCTTACCCCGATTACATCGGGGCGGTATATTTTCTGTGGCACTTTCCTTAGGGTCGCCCCCAGTCGCCGTTAGCGACCATCCTGCCCTGTGGAGCCCGGACTTTCCTCCGGTTCGCAAAAAACGAACCGGCGATCATCTGGTCTTCTCCCGCCTTAATTAAAGCTTACACTTGATAGAGATTTCTTGCAAGAGCTGTTCAGAAACAACATCAGAATAATGCACTACCCGGATTTATATCGGTATAAAGAGCTTCACATATCAATGCTTATGCAAAATCGCCCAAACCGCTTTGTTGCGCAGGATATTCATATAGTCGAACTCGTCTTCGTTGAGAATTCCGCGCACTTTCTTATCGGCGTAAAAAAGGCCGATGCATTTGTCTTTAACAATCAGGGGATAAAGCAAAAGAGAGACAGCGCTGATGTTCTTTAGATACCAGTCGGGTAGATTGGCGCGGGCGCCCGGCGCCGTCAAATCATCAATCTGAAAATCTCTCATCCGCATGACGGCAACGCTGAAGATGTCCGAAGATCGAACAATCCGGAATTCGAATTGGCCGATAAGCTCATCAACATTTTCGCCGAAACCGAAACGCGCCGCCATTTTCGTCCGCGACTGATTCATCATGCAGAATAAAACCCTGTTGAACTCAAAACCGCGGTACATTGTCTCCAGAATCATGTAAATAGTATCGCCAAGACTGCTTTCCGCCTGCAGGGCTTCGTTGATTTCCAAAAGGCAGTTTTTAATCATCTCCAGATGCGGATCCACGGTGGCTGCTTCCGGTACATACCCCCCTTCCTCTCCCGCCTTATTCATAATCCGCAGCGGTGATGTTTTTCCGGGCGCCGCCTTTTCCTCGCGGTAGGAAATCAGCCGGCGCATCAGAGGGCTGTTCGCCTTATCAATTTTTATCATATCCATATAGCGGTCAATTTTTCCCGCCGCGCCTTCCACCAGGCTCATGGTGCGGTTTGCCGGCAATGATACGCTGAGTTTATATTTTTCCGATAATTCCTGGAGCGCTTCTTCTCTTTTCATTTCATCTGTTTCCGCCGTAATCGAACAAAGCTCATTAGCGTAATTGGCGATGTTCCTTAGCACATCAGCTTCCGTCTCGGACGCTTTGGCCTGTTTATCCCTGATTATATCCATGCTCTCGATAATTTTTTCCGGAAAATTCCAGGTTTTTGTTATTCCCATTCCCAGTTCACTGTAAGAAATCCCCAAAACTTCCCGGGAAGCGCTTTGTTCATCTATTTCCTTCACGGCCATCATATTCTTTATTTCGTTATATTCTTCCGGGAAATAGCAGATTACCAAATGCTTGCCCACGTTATGGATCAGGGCGCAGATGAAGACTTCCTCCGTGTTGCCGAACATAAGATTTTCGGAAACATCTTTGGCGATGACGGCGCTGAAAAAAGAGGAAAGTGCGGCATCTTTAAGATCAGAAGCCTGGCTTTTATTCTGCAGATGATCAAAAATCATCAGAGAAGCGGCTGCCATTCTTACTTTTTCAAAGCCCAGCAGAAATACGGCGCGCGATATGGTCGTCACTCTGCCGCTTAAATTCCCGTAAAAAGCGGAATTCACCACTTTTAAGAGCCTGTTGGTCAGCGATATATCCTTGAGGATTACATTGGCCAGTTCACCGGCGGAAGAAAAATTAATTGTCTGCAGGGAAGAAAGCTTCTTGTTGATTTCAATAACGTGCTGGGAAAAGGCCGGCAAATCCCCCTTGTGCCTCATGCGGCGTAAAAGAAAATCAATGGTGCCGTGGCTTCCTTTATCGGGATTATTTATTGCAGACTCTTTCAGAAATATCTCCTCCCGTCGCGATTTTTATCGGTAAAAAAATACCCTGAAACCGGTAAATTGTAAAGAAAGAAGATACGGCGCCACACCAATTAAAGGATTTCATCATTTTTATTGACAGAGAAATGAGTTCTTCTTATAGTTTATTGAACAATCAGACCTGCGGAAATCGCTCAACCGCATCTCCCGCACCTGATGAAAAAGAGATTAAATTAAATGTTCATTTATCGTTTTATCAGATTTGCCGGATTTATCCTGCTTACGGCAACTGCAGAGGCTTTTTCCCGAAGCGGAAAAATAATTGCCATTTTTTTATTTGCTCCGTTTCTTTTTTTCCCGACAGCCTGCCTCCATCAGCCGGTGCATTTTACCATGAATATCGTCCATACGAACGATACGCACTCCCACCTGGAACAAGCCGCAGTTAATATAACCGTCAACGGCATAAAAACCACAGCCCGACTGGGCGGATTCGCCCGCCTGAAAACTGCCCTCGATGAGATGCGCATTGCCGATCCCGACCTGTTGTTCCTGCACGGCGGCGATGCTGTGCAGGGAACTGTGTATTTCTCTCTGTTCAACGGCGAAGTAGAGTTTGATTTTCTCAATCTGCTGGGAGTTGATGCCATGACCTTCGGCAATCACGAATTTGACCGGGGGGTAAAGCCCATACCCGGCTGGATAGCCCGCAGTAATTTTCCGTGGCTTTCCGCCAACATTGACTTTTCGCAGGAACCGGCTATCGCCCCGCTGGTGAAACCATATGTTATCAAAACAGTCCGGGGGAATCGGGTGGGAATAATCGGCGTCACAACTGAAACCACTTCTCTCTTTACTCTCGATACCGGTAAAACAGTCTTCCGGGATGCCGCAGCGAGCGTCAGGACGCAGGTTGCGGAATTATCCGCCGCCGGAGTCAACAAAATTGTTCTTCTCTCGCACCTCGGTTATCATCAGGATATCGCGCTGGCTTCTCAGGTTTCCGGCATTGACGTAATTGTCGGCGGCCACAGCCATTCCCTGCTGGGTGACAAACAAGCACTGGGCGTTATCGGCCTCACAACTGAAGGAGCATATCCGACAGAGGTATTAGCCCCTGACGGGAAAATAGTTCTGGTGCTGCAGGCCTGGCAGTGGGGACATGTTCTGGGCAAACTGCAGGTGCATTTTTCCTCTGATGGAGAGGTGACCGGCTACGATCATGAATTAACAATTCCGTTCAGTGATTATTTTGTGCGCAATAATGTTCCCGTGGCGGCGGACAGTGAGCAATATCGTGAAATACGAAAGGCACTGCAAGCAACAGGCGCAGCACGTATCATTGCAGAAGACCCGATTGTTAAAGACAAGCTGCGGCCTTATGCGGAAAAAGTAAATGCCTTACGTTCAACAATTATCGCCATTGCTGCGGATGATATTATCAGAGGGCCCGACAGCGGACCGGGTTCCCTTATTGCCGATGCTCTGCTGGACGCTGTCCCCCGTGCCTCAGTTGCTGTTATTAACAACGGAGCAGTCCGGAAAGATCTGGCAGCAGGCAACATTTCGGCAAGCGATGCGCTTGAAGTGCTGCCTTTCAATAACAGCCTTATCATAGTTGAACTGACGGGAGCCGAATTGAAAGCGGCGCTGGAGGATGGAATAGATTATCTGCTGAAAAAATATCCCGGAAAAAATCCGCCGGCCATTCCTTATGTTGCGGGAATCACTTTCGTTGTTCATAAATTTGCGCCGAAAGGAGACAGAGTGAAGAGCCTCGCTGTCAGTAATAGCAAAGGTGATTATCAACCGGTAAATCCGGCAGAGTTCTATCGCACCATTACCAATGCTTTTACAGCCCAGGGCGGAGACGGCTTCACCGCAATAAAAAACGCCAGGGGCTTTCGCGAAGATACCGGAATAACCGACACTGCCGTTTTTTACAATTATCTTAAAAAAATGGGAAAAATCAGCAATCCCGCCCGGCAGCGCATTACGATAAGGCCGGACTAACTTCTTGCTGCCGACTTTTTTTATAACCTCTGATTAATTTTCATTCCACCCAGCGGACAAATTCGGCGGTTTCCATCCGCGTCCTGTCAATGCTGTTAATCGGATTGGCCTGTTCCGGATAACCCAGAGCAATGCCGGTAATTATTCTTTTATCATCCGGAATTGCAGCGATTTTTCTTACTGCAGCAGGGTAACGGGCAGCAGCGGCCAGGATGCAGGTGCCTAAACCCTTTTCCTGGGCCAGCAGACAGATAGTCTGGGTAATAAGGCCGATATCATGCATGGGATATTCAACAACATTTTCTTTGGTGATGCAGGCCAGAATCAGGCAGGGCGCGCCGAAGAAAGTAAGCATGTCCTGATAATATTTGTTGCGTCCATCCTTATCTTCTCTTTTGATTCCCAGTGTCGTTAATACAACCTTGCCGATTTCCATGTAGCGGGTTTTCATTGCCGGAGGCCAGTTTTCCGGCATCTGCACATCAGGAGCCAGCGCTTCCCCGGCAATAGTTTTTGCCAGACTCATATCTTTAACCTTTTGCAGTGCCGCACCAACCAAAACATAAAATTCCCAGGGCTGGGTATTGCCCCACGAGGGCGACCAGCGCGCCTCGTTGAATATCTCCATAACCAATTCCTTGGGAACATCGGCTGGCTTGAACTTTCTGATGCTGCGACGCTCTCTGATAGCTGTAAGTAGTTCCATTTTATTCTCCTCTCTTTCATCCGATGTTATTTTGTTTTATCAAGATTATTTATTCTCTTTCTTCAGCCGCTATTACAATGTCTCTTTTCATTTATCCGGCTGCTTTTGGAAACAGGAATTGAATTCTTTGCATAACATCCGCTTCTTTTTTCGCAAACCATTGTTCAGCTCGCTTAGCAGAAAGCCGATTCCAGTTTCTCAATTGTTTTTTGCTCCCTCACGGATATTTTACCGATACCGAGAAATCCACCGCTGGCGGCGGCGACATCCTTAAGATGCCCCAGAATACCTTCGCCGAGTATATTGGATTCGTCCTTGCTTAACTGACTGCAAAGTCCTTTAATGTAATTAATCCAGGCATCAAGCAGTTTCCGTTCCGGTTTCATGGAAAGCCATGATTCCAGCAGTTCCATATCAATTTTTCCCAGATATTTTTCCTTTTTTATAATTTCCATAATTACTTTTTTTTCCTTTTCATCAACATTTCCGTCCGCCCATGCCACTTCCACCAGCGGAATAACTTTCAGCGATGCCAGAACATGCGGCGGAATTTCCAGCTTAACCAGTTTTTTCAGAAAGTCTTTGTTTTTTATTCCGGAAACTTCCTGCAAACTCTTGATGGTCTCCTCCATTTCTTTCATTTTCTTCAGATTCTCAAGAAGTTTCTTATCCTTATTTACAAAAAAAGAATCCTCGAGCGATCTTGCCCTGCTCTTTAAACTGCCCGCATCCAATTTTAAATTTCTCATAAATATCTCCTCGAATGTAATTTCTTTTATTTTACATTATATTCTTTAAGGTCGCTGAAAGATATCATATTGTGCAGTGTCTCTGCGGAAAGCACAGCGCGAATTATTGCCCGCGCCATGCAGTCGGCGGCGGCGCTGCCGATTTCATTGATGGCCGGCGCCGTCGGGGAGGCAAAAAATCCGGGTGTCGACGGAAGTGGTTTTTTATTGGTTGCCGCGCAGAATATCGTATCACCGTCAAACATCGTATGCGCGGGACGGATAGAGCGGGCATAGCCGTCATGCGCCATCTGAGCTATTTTCTGCGCCTGCGCTTTATTGAGCATGGCATCTGTCGCCACAATGCCGATGGTCGTGTTGCGGCAGGCCTGCGCGATTGCCGTTGCCGGGAGCTGGACTTTTTTTTGGGCAATTTCGCCGAATTCTCCGGCTATTTGCATTCGCAATTCCCAGGGTGAGCCTGTCGCAGGATCGATAACCGCTCCCAGAGAATTGACCGCAACCATAGCCGCTACCGTAATGCCGCTTTCCAGAACTTCGCTGGCGGAGCCCAAACCGCCTTTAATGCCGCCGGCCATCGCTCCTGTCCCCGCACCCGTATTGCCGCATTTAACCGGCGCATTGCTTGCATCCTTGCACGCTTCTTCGCCCCATGTGGCGGAAACCGGTGGAATAAAATTTTCTCCACGTCCCAGATCGAACAGCGCCGCCGCGGGAACAATCGGCGCCACATATTTATCCTGCAGAGGAAAACCCCAGCCTTTTTGCGCCAGCCAGCGCACTACACCGTCCGCCGCTGTCAGTCCGTAGACCGAACCGCCGGAAAGAACAATCGCCTGAACCCTTTCCACCAGATTATGAGGCGCCAGCAAATCGGTTTCGCGCGTCCCCGGCGCGGAACCGCGCACATCCACGCCGCCTGTCGCTCCCTCCGGAAAGAGAGCCACACTCGTGCCGCAAGCCGCCTTTATATCGGAATAATGCCCGACTAAAATTCCTGCCACATCCGTCAGCGAATTTTTCTGCCCTGCTTTCATTATTTACCTCCTCCCAGATAAACACCCGAGCCAATAAAATAATCAGTTCCCGGAATCGGCTCGACATAACCGAGCTTTCTCAGCTCTTTTTTCACGCCGGGCTTAACCCAGTAATATTCAACAAAGCCCCCGCCTTTTTTTGCCGCGGCGCTCAATTGGCGAATCACATAGGAACCCCTGACATCTTTATGATCGTACAAATTTTCCCCCGGTAATTCACTTTGCGTCGCATGAGCAATATTCACGCAATCATAGTTATAGACATAAAAATAACCTGATTTATCAGGATAAAATCGGATTGGAGAAATGTAGGAGCGAATGAGCGCAATGCGCTCCTTTTCATCAGCGACATTTTTCAATATCCCGCCCAGGCCATCAGCCGCCGCCCGAACAATCGTTCGCGCGATGTTTTTTTGACATTCCAACCCTGCCTTTTCACCATCCTGCGCCATGCCGGCATGCGAAAATAAAACAATGCAAAAACCGGCTCCTGCCGCATATAATATTTTTTTTAAAACAGGCATCTTTTCATTACCTCCTCACAATAATAGCTTTATGCTTAATTGTTTTTTTCTGTTTTCCGACAGCCTCCGGAGTGACAAGCCATGAATTTATGGACTATGTTCCTGAGATTTTCCTGATCGCAAAGAAAGGCGAAATGGCCGCAGACTCGGTCCATTTCGGCAGTTTGAGCTCCGATGACGCGGGCAAAGGATTTTGCCTCCTGGGGGTAAACTATTAAATCAGACGGAGAAGTTATGATAAGGCATTTTTCCCGCATTGCTGCTGCAATTTTACCGTAATCCCCGCCGGAGTCTTTTGCAATATCATGGCTCATAATCGCCTTAATTTGCGACATCCAGTCCGCAGCGTCATATCGGGAAAACTTTTCCCGTTCGGCGGCGAGAAAAGCGGGGAACTCCGCCGGCGTTGTTTTGCCAGTTCTCAGTGACGGCGGCCACGCCTGCAAAACATGGAGAGGCGCAAGCGCTTTCATCGCTTCTTTGCTTCCCCGACAATCGTTAATTGCTTCCAGAACGCTCAGCTGGGACGACCAGTAAAGCAAATCATAGGATGTCATCCGCGGGCTTCCGGAAACAGCGATTACCGTATCCATGAAATCGGGGTAAGATACCAACCATTGGAAAGCCGCCATTGCGCTCATGGAAACGCCGCACACAGCAAAAACATGATTAATCTTTAAATGCTCTGTGAGCAAAAGATGCTGGGCGCGCACCATGTCCCGGATGGTAAATTGCGGGAATGATTTTCCGGGCTGTTTTTTACTGTTGGAAGGAGATGAGGAAACGCCGTTGCCGAAAGCATCTACTGCAATGATGAAATACCGGTCGCTGTCAAACACTTTACCCGGCCCGACAAAATTGGTATTGACGAGTTCCGGAGATGTTCCGGCAAGCCAGGTGGAAATCAAGACGACATTGGATTTGTCGGCGTTTAGCGTACCGACGGTCAGATAGGCAAGGCGGCAATCGCTGATGACACCTTTATTTTCTAACTCAAAATCGCCCAAAGTGGTGTATTGCACCGGGGCTTGGGCATTCACGGTTCCACACAAAAGCAGAAAGACTGTAATCAATATAAGAAAGCGGTTTTTTACGGAAGATTCCATATTACCCCTCTGGTATTTCGGCTACATCATAAGAAATGAATTATTTTTTGTCAACAACCAGCAGGTTAAATAATAAGGCGGAAAAGTGTTTCCGGCTTTCCAACATCATTTTCAAAAAAGCAGGGAAACGAAATTTTTGCTCGTTAAATTAGCTGCGGGCGCTAAACGCACCGGCACGCCAAAAACGGCCGTCAGGAGCGCAACGGTTTTTTTCCGGCGTTCTGCTATTTTCTTTTTTTGCCCGTAGGCATCTCCCTGCGGTTCGGCGGCGCCGAAATCATCGATGAGCAATATTTTCTTGATGCCCGCGGGACATACAGTCCTGATTTTATTCCAGAAAAGACGGTCTTTTTTATCAGCGCCGATATCAGCGGAATTGGCAACAATAAAATTACTCGCCGTTTTTGCGCCTACACGGACAGCTTTGATGCGCCATTGGGACAGATTGCGGATAATTGTCTTTGTCGTTTCGGCATAGGAATCGGTGGCGATAACGACGAGGGAATTTTCATCACGGGATAATTTTTCCAGAGTGTTCCGCCAGCCATCATCAATTACAGAGGTGGAAAAATAAGCGGCGGCAAAGCTGTCCACCGCATTTTTAATTTTCATCTTGCCTGTTGCGGGAAATAGTTTAAACAAATGATTCTGAAGCGTTCCGGCATAGCCGGCTTTGGTCAAACTGCCCTCCGGCCAGATTTCATTAACGACATTCCAGAAGTGATTATTGTCTTTTATACCGATTTCCTGCAGACCGCTTTCCTTTAAATAGCAGGCAAGATTATCCGACGCCCCGAATGCGGCCATTGCCGGGCTTAACGTCCCCGAATAATCGAAGATGATGAGCTTATCAGGCAAATGCTATTTCCTTTCCCGTATCACTGTTTCAATTATACCGCTTAACTTCCGTGCTGCTGCTTCGGGATTTTCCGCAGCGCAGATTGCCGATACCACAGCCAGACAATCACCTCCCGCCTGCACAACTGCCGCAGCGTTGGTTTCATTGATGCCGCCGATGGCAACCAGTGGATGACGACTCACGGATTTAATCTTTTCGAGACCGTCTAATCCCCAGGGCTTTTTGGTGTCGGTCTTTGTCGGTGTCGCAAATACCGGACTGACGCCGATGTAGCTAACATCCAGTTTTCGGCTTTCTTCCACATCTTCCCAAGTTTCCACAGACAAACCGATAATCGCTTTCGGTCCCATAAGTCTGCGCGCAGTTTCGTAAGGCATATCTTCCTGTCCGATGTGGACGCCATCCGCTCCCGCCGCCAGAGCAACATCCACACGGTCATTGATGATTAAAGGAACTTCAAACGGTTTTAAGAGTTTTTTAATTGCCCGAGCTTCGGCGACAAAATCGCGCGTGGATAAATTCTTCTCCCGCAGCTGGACATAGCGGGCGCCGCCATTGACCGCCTGAATTACCACATCAGTCAATGACTTATTGCCGCATAATTCTCTGTCAGTAACCAAATACAGGCCGCGCATGCCACTACTCCATTTTGAGATATTTTTTTATGTCCGCATCGCTAAGCATATGAAGCGCATCGAGAAAGAGCAATTGCAGGCTGCCCGGCCCTCTGGCATTTTGTGCCGCGATTTCACCGACAATACCCATTACCGCCATTGCCTTTGCCGTTGCCGTACAATAATTATTTTCGACGGCGGCAAAAGCGCCGCAAAGAGCGGAAGCCGTGCAGCCCAGGCCGGTTACTCTGGTCATCAGTGGATGGCCGTTGCCGACTTTCAGAATTTTCCTGCCTTCTATTACATAATCAGTCGCCCCGCTGACACAGACTACGCAATTATATTTCTCGCTAATTTTTTGTGCAATACTGATGGCGTTATCCGATGAGGAGGAGCTATCCACGCCTTTTGTTTTTGCTTTATCGTCATAGACGGCCATAATTTCCGAAGCATTGCCGCGAATGATTGTCGGCGACTCTTCATTAATCAGTTCCCGCACTGTCCATGTTCGGTAGCTGGTAGCTCCTGCGCCCACCGGATCCAGGATAACAGGGATTCCATTTTTTTTGGCCTGGCGCATTGCCTTAAACATTGAATATACCCAGCGTTCGCTAAGCGTTCCAATATTGATCACAAGGGCGGAGGCGATATTAACCATCTCTTCCACTTCTTCTTCAGCGTGCGCCATCACCGGCGATGCGCCGATCGCCAAAAGGGCATTGGCGGTGTTATTCATCACCACATAATTGGTGATGTTGTGGACAACCGGCGCTTTTTGACGAATTTCCTCGATTGATTGGAAAATTTCTGCTGCTGTAATTTGTACCATGAAATATTCTCCTCTATAATTAATTTTTCAATTTCATATTAAGGCTGTTCAAAAATGTCCGAGTGCAAGGCGTGCAAATCACGAGGAGTGAGATGTACCTTTTCCGTACATCGCAACGACGAGAGATACAGCGCAACGCAGCAAATGGGCGTTTTTCAACAGCCGCAAAAAAACCCTTTCTGCGGATCAATGCCAGAAAGGGTTCATGAATGTTTCTTTATTTTCCCTACGCCGGCATTATCCGTATCAGGTTATATGGGTATAATCTCAGACTTCCCAAAGAAGCCACCCCGAATTTCGTTTATCATTTATCAAGATAAATCAGCATTGTCAACTGAGATAATATTATGCCCCGATTCCTTCAAACAGAACTGTCGAAAGATATCTCTCTCCCGCATCGGGGAAAATGACGACGATTGTTTTTCCGGCAAATTCGGGAAGCGTCGCCAAACGGATGGCCGCGGCAGCAGCGGCGCCGCTGGAAATGCCGACGAGGATTCCTTCCTCACGCGCTAGCCTCCGGGCGCAGTCCAGCGCCTCCATACTTTCCACCTGCTCCACGCGGTCAATCAGCGATAAATCCAGCACCTCGGGAATAAATCCCGCGCCAATTCCCTGAATTTTATGCGGCGCTGGTTTCAGTTCCAGACCGGCCAGTTTTTGTGAAATGACCGGGCTTTCTTTTGGCTCAACAGCTACCGAGATAATCTTCTTTTTCATTTTATTTTTAATGTAACGCGAGATGCCGGTGATTGTTCCGCCGGTGCCGACGCCGGCAACCAAAACATCAATTGTTCCATCGGTATCGTTCCAGATTTCCGGACCGGTGGTTTTCTCGTGAATCTCAGGATTGGCAGGGTTCTTAAATTGCTGAGGCAGAAAATACTTCCCGGGATCGGAGGCGGCCATAGCTTCCGCCTTATTAATGGCGCCTTTCATTCCTTCCGTACCGGGTGTCAAAACAAGATTGGCTCCGAAGGCCGCCAATACCCGGCGGCGTTCAATGCTCATCGTTTCCGGCATCGTCAGCGTCAGTTTATAGCCGCGCGCCGCGGCAACATAGGCAAGAGCAATGCCTGTATTGCCGCTGGTGGGTTCGATAATTTCGACACCGGATTTGAGCAAGCCTCTTTTTTCGGCATCCCAAATCATATTCGCGCCGATGCGGCATTTGACGGAATAAGACGGATTGCGCCCTTCAATTTTCGCCAGCACTGTTGCCTTGGCGTCTTTGTTAATATGATTTAACTTCACCAGAGGCGTATTGCCGATGGACTGCGCATTATCAGCAAATATTTTTTTCATAAAATATCCTTTCCGCTGCCATTACGCAAACTTTCGCATCTCTCTTCTTCCCACCTTGTCACAAGCGATAGTCTCGCTGTCGCTGTGATTTCTTTCTAGCATAAAAGAGTCCGCTTAGCGATTTGAAAAATACTGCGGTTTATTCATTGGCAGGATAAGAACCGTCGGGCAGATGAACTTCCGTCCCGGTAAGCGGCGGATTGAAAACGCAAATCAGGCGCATATCTTTCCGTCCGCGCAAATAATGCTCATCATGATTGTTCAGGGCATACATCGTCCCCGGCGTTATCCGGTAAACCTTCCCGTCGGCAACGGTCTCGATCTCTCCTTCACCTTCCACGCAATATACCGCTTCGAGATGGTGTTTATACCAGATATGCGTCTCGGTTCCGGCAAAAATTATCGTTTCATGCAAAGAAAAACCCATATTATCTTTTTTCAACAATAATCGGCGGCTTACCCAGTTTTTGTTTTCGGCAAAAACCTCCCTATCCGTTGCCTTAATTTCCTCGATCTTTCGCACCAGCATTGGAAAAACCTTCCTTTATTTCTTTTTCAGCACTTTTTCGATGCTGTAATCAAGAATATCCAAACCTTCATTCAACACTTCATCGGTAATGATCAAAGGAGCCAGGAATTTAATAACATGATTTTTCGCTCCGGCCAGTTCCATAATCAATTTATTCTGAAAACATTCCGTCGAGATTTCCCTGGCGCGCGCCGCCGGTGATACAGCCAGGCCGTAAATAAAGCCGCGCCCCCGGACTTCTGCTTTCAGCTGCGGATATTTCGCTTTGATAGCTTCCAGCCTCTCATAGAGAATCTTCCCCTTGCGGAATATTTCCCGGGAAAATTTATCATCCCGCCAGTAATCCAGAGCAACCGCCGCGGTAACAAAAGCCAGATTATTGCCGCGGAAAGTTCCTGTGTGCTGGCCGGGCTTCCAGATATCCAGCTCCCGCCGGAACAGCACAATGGACATGGGAAGGCCAAATCCGGAAAAAGATTTGGAAATGGTGACAATATCCGGTTTGATGCCGGATTTTTCAAAACTGAAAAAATATCCCGTCCGGCCATTGCCGACCTGAATATCATCGATAATGAGCAATATTTCAAATTCACGGCAGATTGATTCGATTTCCTGAAGCCATTTGTCGGAAGCAACACGGATACCTCCCTCTCCCTGAACCGTTTCCAGAATGATTGCCGAAGGAATATCGACGCCGCTGCTGTTGTCTTGCAGAACACGCCGCAGATAAGATGCCGTGTTGACGCTCTTTCCCAGATAACCGTCATAGGGAAGAAAGGACACATCGGAACGGTTGATAAAAGCTTCATCGCGGTAATAGGCATTGGCGGTAACCGACATTGAACCCATCGTCAGGCCATGATAACCGTTCGTAAAAGAAATTATGTTGGAGCGCTTCTTCACCATCTTTGACAATTTCAGAGCCGCTTCGACGGCATTCGTTCCCGTGGAGCCGGTAAACTGGACTTTATAATCGAGATTGCGCGGTTTAAAAATAATTTTTTCCAGCTTCTCCAGCAAAACGCTCTTGGCAGTCGTCGCCATGTCCAATCCGTGGATGATGCCGTCCTGCCGGAGATAATCGATGATTTTCTCCTTCATATATTCGTTGTTATGACCGTAGTTAAGTGTTCCGGCGCCGGCAAAAAAATCTATGTAGCGGTTGCCTTCGGCATCGTAAAGAAAGGCGTCCTTCGCCTTGTTGAAAAGAACAGGAAAAGACCGCGAATAACTGCGGACTTCAGACTCCAGGCGTTCAATTATTTCCATGAGTAATTCTCCTTTCCGGGAATGTTAAATGGTCCTATGCGGAACAAAATTTCCTTTTCGTGTCCCGAATCGCCAAACTCATTTGCCGAAAACAATACTGATTCAACAAGACAGCTGTTTAACGATTCGGCAAATGAAGAGAACAAATTTCTCGACGATTTATTGGAAGGATTGACAGTCGTTTCCAGATAACGCAGATTAAAGGGGTAAGCCCGGCGAAGAATTGACCATAACATGCCTGGGGCAATTCCTTTTTTCCGCCATTCTTTTTTGACCGCCACCTGCCAGACGAATATGGTTTCTTTATCGTCGGGACGGACATAAGCGGATATAAATCCGCATAATTCGTTGTTGGCCTGCGCAACCACAGAAGTCTCCGCAAAATGAGTGCATAAAAGAAGATAGCAATAAAGAGAGTTGACATCCAAAGGAGGAGAAGAATCTATCAAGCTATGGATGGCCTTTGCATCTTCCAGACAAGGCTGGCGAAATATAATTTGCAGAGAGTTACCGGACAAATTCATCTCCTTGATAATTGCTTGATTAGCCGTTATTGATAAATAATCGGGTGCTCAGATGTTACACAAATCTATATTAGGATTAATTGAGCTGTTAGTTATGTTAGTACTTACTAACATATCATTGAAGAAATTGCAAATATTGACGGCCGCGGGCAGCAAATCCTCAGCCGGAGTGGAATTGATGATGATCTCTTCCTGATCATAATTATCAGCGGCATATATAAAAATATGACGAGCGGTACGGTTTGCAGCGCAATCCCGATGCAATCGGGATAGACTCCGTCCCCGCGAAGGCGGGGATGAGCATTTTTTAACAGCCCGCCAGCGCCCGTTCTATGTCTGAAATAATATCATCAACATGTTCAATGCCGATGGAGAGGCGGATGAAATCGGGCGTCACGCCGGTTGCCAGTTGCTCTTCCGCCGATAGTTGCTGATGCGTGGTTGTCGCCGGATGAATCGCCAGACTTTTGGCATCGCCGATATTCGCCAGATGCGAAATCAGTTGCAGCGAATTGATAAATTTCTTCCCGGCTTCCGCGCCTCCTCTGATACCGAAGCCGATAATTGCTCCGGCGCCTTTCGGTAAATACTTTTTTGTTCTCTCTTGTTCCGGCGAAGATGCCAGAGCGGGATAATTAACCCAATTAACTTTCGGATGCTTCTCCAGATACTGTGCAACAACCAGCGCGTTTTCACAATGGCGCGGCATCCGCAAATGTAATGTTTCCAATCCCTGCAAAAACAGGAACGAATTAAAAGGCGACAGCGCCGGCCCCAAATCGCGTAACAGCACAACACGCGCTTTAATGATATAAGCAAGGTTACCCGACGCATCAACAAAGTCTATGCCGTGATAACTGGGTTCGGCTCCGGCAATCAGCGGAAATTTGCCATTTGTCCAATTGAACTTTCCTGAATCAACAATCAAGCCGCCCAGTGAAGTGCCATGCCCGCCGATAAACTTCGTTGCCGAATAAACGATAATGTCCACGCCAAAATCAAAGGGACGCAGCAGGTACGGAGAAACTGTGTTATCCAGAACAAACGGGACGCCTTTTTTGTGCGCAACAGAGGCGATACCTTCGAGATCGGCAACATCAAGCTTCGGGTTGCCGATGGATTCGGCATAGACCGCTTTTGTTTTGGGCGTAATCGCTTTGGCCAGCACCTGTAAATCATTGGATTTGACAAAGTTTACTTTAATGCCCAGACGCGCAAAGGTATTATGGAAAAGCGTGTATGTGCCGCCGTAGAGATTATCCGCCGAGACAATTTCATCACCGGCCTGAGCGATATTCAAAAGCGCCAGTGTTATTGCCGACTGGCCGCTCGCCACGGCCAGCGCTCCCACACCACCTTCCAGCAGCGCTATTCGTTTTTCGAGAACATCCGTTGTCGGGTTCATCAGCCGCGTATAAATATTGCCGAATTCCTTAAGTCCGAAAAGGCTGGCGGCATGATCGGTATCTTTGAATTGATATGATGTTGTCTGGTAAATGGGCACAGCTCGCGCACCAGTTGTCGGATCGGCTTCCTGTCCGCCGTGCAACAATAATGTATCTAAATTTAATTTTTCATCTATTTTAGTCATGATAATTTCTCCTCATCGTTTTCCATCTCTTATTACTGCTTCTATTTCGCCGCCTCCCAATAATTCATCATCTCGATATAGAACGACCGACTGACCGGGCGTTATGGACTCCTGCGGTTCCTTAAATATTACCCTCAACTTCTCACCTTCCCGGATAACACTGCAACGAGCCGGTTTCTTGCGATAGCGAATCTTCGCCTCAATTTCCACGGGCAAATCGTCGGTCAAAAGATTAACGTCACCGGCAATAAGCCCAATTGAAAACAAATCTTTTTTCTCTCCGACAATCACTTTATTTTTTTCCGCATTAATTTCCACAACATAAAGCGGCGTTTTAGCGCTGATGCCCAGGCCGCCGCGCTGTCCTATTGTGTAATAAATAACTCCCCTGTGTTTCCCCAATACCTTACCCGCCTTGTCCACTATTTCGCCTGCCGGTGCGGAAATATTTTTTTCCTGAAAATACTGGCCGTAATTTTCCTGCGTAACAAAACAAATATCCTGACTTTCAGCTTTCTGGGCTACAGGCAAACCGGCCTTTTTGGCCAGAGTACGAACCTCATTTTTTGGCAACTCTCCCAGCGGAAAAAGGATAGATGACAAATCTTCCTTCCTGATGGGATAAAGAAAATATGTCTGGTCTTTAATCGTGTCCTGTGGACGCAATAAATGCCACGTACCTTTTTCATTCTCAAGCCTTGCGTAATGACCGGTTGCCAGATAATCAAATCCCATTGCCCGCGCCTTTTGCAGCAATTTGCCGAATTTCAGATGACGATTACAATCAACGCAGGGATTCGGCGTCCGTCCCTGCAGATACTCGGCGGTGAATTTACCGATAACCCGCTCTTGCATCAGGGCAGCAAAATCAAACACAAAATGAGCGATGCCCAGCCTGTTGCAGACCTGTTTGGCGTCGCTTGCCGCATCTGCGCCGCGGCGTCGTGCCGGTACATCAAGGCTCATTGTCGCACCCGCTACTTCATGGCCTGCCTCGACAAGTACCAGCGCCGCAACCGAGGAATCAACCCCGCCGCTCATCGCGGCCAATACTTTTTTTCTCGCTGCCATCAAAAATATCCTTCCGGCTGCCGGCTAAATATCCGGCCTTTTCAATACTAGCGATTTTATAGTAATTAAATGTATTTTGCAATATTTTTCCGGTGGTTAAAAACTATCAGGGCAAAAGTCACCAGAACTGCGGCAACTGCACCTGCGGAAAATGCCTGATAGCCAACTGATAATGACAGAAGGGCAACCATAAAAAAAGAAGAAACAAAGGGAATGCGCGCTATGGCATAGACAATGACCCAGACAAGAGCGGCCGCGAGAGCGCCCAGGGGGAAGATAACGGCCGTAAAGCCCAGGTAATTGGCGACTCCTTTGCCGCCGCGGAAATGATGAAAACAGGGAAAGCTGTTGCCCAGCACCAGAAAAAATCCCGCCCACGGCGCCAAAGACACTGTCAGATAATGGATGGCGAGAAAAGCTACG
>JAKLDS010000044.1 GCA_022703375.1 Deltaproteobacteria bacterium
ATGGGAATGGCAGGTTTTCTAAATTTCATAGACGATTAAAAAATCAACTTGACATCTGTTGAACATATGAATAGCATTATTGAGCAAACGCTCAGTTATGGAATTGGAGCTTTACAATGCCCGATAACCGGGAAATTATCATTGAAGCAACGCAACGCCTGTTGCAAAGCCATGGCCTGGCCCGTCTAACCACGCGCGACATAGCGCGGGGGGCAGGAGTCGCCGAAGGATTAATTTATCACCACTTTAAAGATAAGGCGGAATTAATCTTTGAAGTGGTTCTGGAACGCGTGCGTAATACGAAAGATGTCCTGCAGAACCTGCCCCTCCAGGTTGGAACAAACACCATTAAAGAAAATCTGGAAGAAGTCTTACATACAATTTATCGAGGTCATTACGAAATCGTACCGATTATCTGTTCAATGTTTGCCGATCGCCGTCTGCATATCCGTATGCTCGAAATCATGAAAGAACGCAACCTCGGATCACAAAAAGCGATTGAGGGGTTGACGGTTTATCTGGCTGCCGAACAGCGTCTGGGGCGTCTTTCCGGTAATATTAATCCGCAGGCAGCCGCCAACTGCCTCTGGTTAATCAGCATTCAGTCAGCCATGAATGATAATTTAATGGAAAACGCCGTCAATGATACTGATGTCCGCCGGCAAATAAGTGACTACGTGCAAACGCTCATGGCCGGTATGGCGCCTTCGGACAAAACCGGAAAAATAAAAAAAGCAAAAAAATAGCTGGGAACAAAGATTATATTAATGCATCCAATTCCCGAGGTGACTGATGAAAAAAAACAATTTGTCAAAAATAGCTGCAATCATTGGATTTCTCCTTTTCTTGCTGTTTACGTATGGCTGCGGCGATAAGAAAACCGGACCGGCCTACCTGCCCGAAGTTGCCGTCGTAACAATTAAGCCTCAACAGGTCGCTACAACTACTGAATTAACCGGACGCACATCCGCCAATCTGGTTGCCGAAGTCCGTCCTCAGGTAACCGGCATTATTAAAAAACGCCTTTTTACGGAAGGCGCCGATGTAGCGGCCGGTCAGCCTCTTTTTCGAATTGATGCGGCTCTCTATCAGGCGGCGCTGGCAAATGCGAGAGCCGCGCTGGCGCGTTCCGAAGCCAATCTCACGGCGCTGCAGTTGCGTGCCGACCGCATGAAGGAGCTTCTTGCCGACAAAGCCGTCAGCCAGCAGGATTATGACAATGCTGTGGCGGCTCTCAAACAGACGCAGGCTGACATTCAATTCGGCAAAGCTACCGTGGAAACCGCCCGCATTAATCTGGAATACACAACGATAAAAGCTCCCATCTCCGGAAGAATCGGCAGATCTTCCGTAACGGAAGGCGCCCTTGTCACGGCTAATCAGCCTCTGGCGCTGGCCACTGTTCAGCAAATGGATCCCATCTATGTAGATGTTGCTCAGTCCACAACAGACATCCTGCGCCTGCGCCGCCAGTTTCAGGAAGGGCAGCTGAACAAAGTCACCCGCAATCAGCAGAAAGTTAAACTGCTGCTGGACGACGGCACAGAATATCGCTGGAGGGGCGACCTTCAGTTCCGTGACATCACAGTAGATCCGACAACCGGCTCCGTTATTCTGCGCATCGTTTTTCCCAATCCCAAAGGCACGCTGCTGCCGGGCATGTTTGTCCGGGCAATTTTACAGGAGGGAGTTCATCAAAAGGCCATCCTGGTTCCGCAGCAGGCTGTTGCGCGCGATCCCAAGGGGAATCCTCTGGCATTTATTGTAGATAATAAGGAAACGGTTCAACAGCGGGCGCTTGTGCTCGATCGTGCCATCGGAGATTCCTGGCTTGTATCATCAGGACTTGCCGACGGGGACAAAGTGATTGTCGAGGGAATAATAAAAGTTAAGCCCGGAATAACCGTCAAGACAGTCCCCTTTGATAAAGAAAAACAGACAGGCAAAGACAGCGAAGCAATGCCTGTCAAAAACAATTAGCGGGGGAAAAGTTATGCTGTCGAAATTTTTTCTTGAACGTCCCGTTTTTGCCTGGGTTATCGCTATTATTATTATGGCGGTGGGTATCATCGCTATATATAATCTTCCTGTTTCCCAGTATCCGCAGATTGCCCCGCCGACAATTTCGATTTCATCTTCCTATCCGGGTGCATCTTCAGAAACCGTGGAAAACAGTGTCACACAGGTTATTGAGCAAAAAATGACCGGTCTGGACGACCTTTTGTATATGTCGGCTTCCAGTGATTCGGCGGGCGGTTCGCGTCTTGAACTGACATTCAAACCGGGAACAGACCCGGATCTGGCCTGGACAAAAGTGCAAAACAAAGTTCAGTCCGCTATGCCCGGCCTGCCTGATGCAGTACAGAATCAGGGCGTGCAGGTCAGCAAATCCACCCGTAATTACCTGTTGATTGTCGGTTTGATTTCGGAAGACGGCTCCATGGACGGAACGGACTTGCGCGATTACGCTAAAACAAATCTGGAGCGCATTTTAGCGCGCGTTCCCGGCGTGGGAGAAGTGGAAGTATTTGGCGGCGGCTACGCCATGCGCGTCTGGCTCAATCCTGACAGGTTAACCGACTATAACCTGACAGTGGAGGACGTCATTGCGGCGCTTAAGTCCTACAATGTGGAAGTGTCCGCCGGCCAGTTCGGCGGCGCCCCAGCGGTTACAGGCCAGCGCCTCAACTCACCCATCGTCGTGCAGAATATGCTTTCCACGCCGCAGGAATTTGCGGCCATTCCCATCCGTATCAACACTGACGGCTCGGCAGTTCGCATCGGCGATGTGGGGCGAACGGAACTGGGAACGGAAATTTACGACATTGAAGTTGCTTACGCCGGTAAAGGTTCGGTGGGCATCGCTATCCGCCAGTCCGCCGGCGCCAATGCTTTGGATACGGCCGATGCCGTAAAAACAAAAATGGAGGAAATGAGCCGCTTTTTTCCGCCGGGTCTGAAAGTGGTCTATCCCAACGATTCCACAGTTTTCATTAAGGTTGCTATCAACGAAGTCATTAAAACACTGATTATCGCCATCATTCTGGTTTTCCTGGTCATGTGGCTTTTCCTCGGCAACATGCGCGCGACGTTGATTCCGACGATTGCCGTGCCGGTCGTCATTCTGGGAACTTTTGCCATATTGGGACTCTTCGGCTTTACCATCAATATGCTGACAATGTTCGCCATGGTTCTGGCCATCGGCCTTTTGGTTGATGATGCCATTGTCGTTGTCGAAAATGTCGAGCGCATCATGAGTGAAGAAGGGCTTCCTCCCAAAGAGGCTACGGCCAAATCCATGGAGCAGATTACCAGCGCGCTCATCGGCATCGGGCTGGTGCTCGCCGCCGTTTTCGGACCGATGGCTTTTTTCCCCGGTTCCACGGGCGTTATCTACCGCCAGTTTTCCATTACCATTATCTCATCCATGATGCTTTCGGTTGTTGTGGCTCTGATTCTCACGCCGGTGCTTTGCGCGGGTCTCCTCAAACCGGTCAAAGCAGGGCAGGAACCGGCGGAAAACGCGATTTTTTTCCTGCGGCCTTTTTTCCTGTGGTTTGACCGCATTTTTTTCGGCCTGAGAAGAAGATATATCAATGTCGTCGGCAACTCGCTTTCCCGGAAGAAAAGATATTTTGCCGTTTTTCTGGTAATTGTCGCGCTCATGGCGGCACTGTTTCTGCGTATGCCCAAAGCCTATCTCCCCGATGAAGACCAGGGAATCCTGCTGGCGCAGGTCATCATGCCGACGGGAGCCACATTGGAACAGACGGAAGCGGTCACAAAAATAATCGATGAATATTTTCGCAACAATGAGAAAGATTCGGTCGAATCAATTATGACAATCACCGGCGTAGGCTTTTCGGGCCGGGCACAGAATAACGGTATGGTTTTCATTCGTCTCAAAGACTGGCATTTGCGGGGAAGCGCAGCGCAAAGAGGGAAGGCGATTGCGGGACGTGCAACAATGGCTCTGTCCGGAATCCGCAACGCCATAATATTCGTCTTTCAGCCGCCGGCCGTTCCGGAACTGGGCATTTCACTGGGGTTTGATTTTCAACTGCTCGACCGCGGCGGCTTTGAGCATCAGGATTTGATGAATGCCCAAAATCAGCTTCTCGGCCTCGTCAGCAAAGATCCGCGTGTCGTCAAGGTACGCCCCAATTCCATGCCGGATGTCCCCGAATACCGCATTGATGTAGACTGGGATAAAGCGGGCGCGCTGGGCGTGCCAATTACCTCTATTCACCGGACACTCTCCGCAGCCTTCGGTTCTGCCTATGTAAATGATTTCATCCAGGGTGGGCGCATCAAAAGAGTTTTTATTCAGGCGGATGCTCCTCATCGCATGCTGCCCAAAGATCTGGAAAAGCTATATGTACGCAACACCAGAGGTAAGATGGTGCCTTTCTCTTCTTTTGCCAAAGGGCGCTGGACATCCGGTCCGCCGCGACTGACACGCTTTAACGGTTTTCCTTCCATCAATATCTGGGGCGAACCGTCTCCGGGTAAAAGCACCGGCGAGGCCATGCAGGCCATGGAGGAAGCAGTCACCAAATTGCCCAAAGGCTTCGGTTTCGACTGGAGCGGGCTTTCTTATCAGGAGAGAATGGCCAGCTCTCAGGCGCCGTTACTCTATGCTTTTTCTATTTTTGTCATTTTCCTTTGCCTGGCGGCTCTTTACGAAAGCTGGACAATTCCTATTTCCGTTTTGCTTGTTCTTCCGCTCGGCGTTATCGGAGGTATCATCGCATCGAGCTTGCGGGGAATGCCCAACGACGTTTACTTCCAGATTGGATTGCTCACTACGCTTGGCCTCACCACGAAAAACGCTATTCTAATTGTCCAGTTCGCCAAAGGCGGCATGGAAAAAGGAATGAGCTTGCTGGATGCGACCATTGAAGGGGCAAAATTGCGTTTCCGCCCCATTATGATGACTTCACTCGCTTTCGGCTTCGGAGTATTGCCTTTGGCTATCACCTCCGGCGCGGGAGCAGGCGCCCAAAACGCCATTGGCACCAGTGTGCTGGGAGGCATGATCAGCGCCACTGTGCTGGTTGTCATTTTCGCGCCGCTTTTTTATGTGCTCGTGGAAAAAGTATTCGGCAGAAAACAGCGGCGGATTACCACGGGATCAGGCGACAATATTTCCTTATTCAACAGGCTGATTGGCCGTCTGCTTAAGAAAGGAAAAAAACGGCCATTTTCATCAGAGGTTAAGTGATATGAATAAAAAGACGTTCCTCATATTTATGGCCGGGATATTTTTTGTGGCTGGCTGCACGCTTGCTCCGCAATATGAGCGCCCGCCTGCACCGGTTCCTGGTACGTGGCCTGCGGGTCCTGCTTATAGCGAAATGAAACAGATAGCCAAAATACCCTGGCGTGATTTTATGGGCGATGAACGTCTCCGGAAGGTTATTGAAATCTCGCTTACAAACAACCGTGATCTGCGCCTGGCAGCCCTGAATGTGGAAAGGACGCGGGCACTGTACGGCATTGCCCGTGTCACTCTTCTGCCTGCAATCAATGCTACGGGCAGCATGACTAAAACCCATGTGCCGGCTGATTTGTCTCTGACTGGCCGGGAAATGACTTCCGAACAATACAGTGTCAATCTCGGCATTACTTCCTGGGAAATTGATTTCTTCGGCCGCATCCGCAGTCTGAAAGACGTGGCGCTGGAACAATACCTGGCAACTGATCAGGCCCGGCGCGGTGCTGAAATCATGCTGATTTCGTCAGTCGCTCAAGCGTATCTGGCGCTCAGCGCTAACCGGGAAAATCTCAAACTGGCAGCCTCCACGCTTGCGGCCCAGCAGACAGCCTACAAGCTGATCAGGAAAAGTTACGATGTGGGCATATCTTCCGAGCTGGATTTACGCCGGTCGCAAAGCCAGGTTGATATCGCCCGGGGAGATGTCGCCCGTTACACACAACTTACAGCGCAGGCGGAAAATGCCTTGAATCTGCTGGTGGGTTCTCCTATCCCGCAGGAACTCCTGCCGGCTGATCTGAGCGGCGTTATCCCTCCCAAAGAAATTTCAGCCGGCGTGTCTTCCGAAGTTCTTTTGCAGCGGCCGGATGTAATGGCGGCGGAGCATCAGCTCAAAGCGGCCAATGCCAATATCGGCGCCGCCCGGGCGGCTTTCTTTCCCCGCATTTCTCTGACGGCTGCATTTGGAACCGCCAGCGCCGATTTATCGGGGTTGTTCAAATCCGGTTCAGGCGTGTGGAATTTCGCCCCGCAAATCGTTATGCCCATTTTTGATGCCCGTACCTGGTATGCCTACGATGTGACTAAAATAGACAGGGAAATATCCGTGGCCCAGTATGAGAAGGCAATCCAGACAGCTTTCCGGGAAGTTGCCGATACCCTTGCCGTGAGGGGTACGGTAAACAAGCAGATTGAGGCGCAGGAATCTCTGGTCAATGCTTTGGCGGAAACCTACCGCCTTGCCAACGCGCGTTATACAAAAGGAATTGACAGCTACCTCTCCGTTTTGGATGCGCAACGTTCGCTCTATGGCGCAAATCAGGGCTTGATTATGTTGCGCCTGGCTTCTATGAACAATCTGATAAATTTTTATAAAACACTGGGCGGGGGCGAGTAAAAGAAGAGAACCAAGGTTGGCAAATTCTAAATCCGAAAATTGTCGGATTCGCTTTGGGGTTCATGTCCGGGATTAAGGGATTGTTACTGCACAAGAAATACTTCTTGACAATTATCCTGCTCATCGTTAAAAAATAGCAAACGCCAAAACCATAAAGCGTCAATTTACGCGAAGGGAGGTGTTGTGACAGTAGCGTTTCCGGTAATTGCAAAATTAAATTTAAAGGAGGGTAAAAAATGAAAAAAGGTTTTGTTTACACGTTAATTGCTTTTGCTCTGGTTGTTTTGAGCGCTCCGTTTGTTTTTGCTGCCAATGAGGCTGCGCCCGCGACAGGTGTTGTTGATTACACCAAGGCAATTGTTATAGGTTGCTCGCTGCTCGCGGCCGGCCTGGCAATGGCTTTCGGCACAATCGGCACCGGTTTGGGTATGGGCAATGGATTGAACGGCGCTACCAATGCCGTAGGCAGAAATCCGGAAGCTCAGGGTAAGGTTCTTTTGACCATGATGGTCGGCCTCGCGATGATTGAATCGCTGGCAATTTATGCGCTGGTTGTGGCTTTGGTTGTGCTTTATGCCAATCCGCTGCTTAAATATATCGGCGTGTAAAAATATTGGTATTATAGAAAACAGGGAGGGGAGCGTGCATCGACTTGCCCTCCCTTAATTTATTCCTCAGTCACTTTCCCCCGCAAGGCTTTCTTTTCCGCCTGATGATGTTTGGCAATCAGCATTTTTTCTTTGGCCCGGCGATTTCGTTTTCTTTTCTGGCGACGGATTTTTTCAATTTTTTCTTTTTCTTCTTCAATAAAACCTTTTTGCGCCCGTTCTATTTTGTCCAGGATAAGACAGCGCGCCAGATAGCGGTTTAAGGACTGCGAACGTTCGCGCTGGCATTTGACGGCAAAACCTGTCGGGATATGGACAAGCTGGACGCAGGAAGAAGTTTTATTGACTTTCTGGCCGCCGGGGCCTGATGAACGAACAAAGGATTCGGAAAAATCTTTTTCCGCAACGCCCAATTCGATCATTCTCTGGGCGAGGGCATTTTCTTTTTCCACAGATACGGGCACGAAAGATTCCTTTCCCTCTATTGTTTATGGCTTAATAAATGTCGGCCAGATTTAATATTATACCAAGTTGCATTCAAAGGATAACGCGGCGGCAAGGAGGAGGCACCGCAGGCGTATTATACACGCGTAACCTTCAGGTTATACGTTGAGGACGCCGACGACGATGACAACAGTAAAACTCGAATTTCAGGAGCGCAGTGAACTGAAATTCGTTAGTTGAACTGTTCCGATTAAGTGGGACAAAGTTAGCCGCAGAATGCAGTTTGGTATTGTCAAGGGATTGAATAAATATCATCGCCGATTATATGAATCCAGTTTTGTTCCAGAACTTCCCTGGCCGCCGCAATTTTGTCTACACCGAGGATTAAAATGGTTTCTTTGCCGATGCGGTTGATGGTTGTATAGAGATAGAGAATATTGATATCAGCCTTGGATAAGGGCTTTAAAATAGCATTGATGCCTCCCGCGTGCAACGGAACTTCCACAGCCAGAACAGGCGTAATTTCCACATTAAAATTAAAGCTGGTCAGAAGAGCCGCGGCACGGTCAGGATCGTTAACAACCATTCGGACCATGCTGTTTTCAGCGGCGCTGCCGGCTGATACTGCTTTGGTGCTGATATCTTCCGAAGCCAGGATATGGGTCATCCGGGCAAAAGAGCCGGGCACGTTGCCCAGCATTACTGATAGTTGTTTAACAACCATAAATTATTCTCATCACTTTTTGATAAAATCAAATCCGGCGGCAAAGGCTTTGCGGTTTATTTCCGCCGCTGATTTTTTCTTGCTGCCCATAATTGTTTCCAGGCTCTTTAAATAAATATCGGCCGACACAATGCCTGTTTCTTTCAAAAATGCGCCCATCATTATTACATTAGCAACTCTGGTGTTTCCCAGTTCCTGGGCCATATCGCCGCAGGGAATAGCGTAAACCTTAATATCCTTGCGGCTGGGACGGGATTCGATAATGGATGAATTCAGGAAAATAGCGCCGCCCGAAGTTATCTTGTTTTGAAAATTAAACAGCGAAGGCGAATTCATCGCAATTAAATGATCCGGTTCGGAGGCGACCGGCGAGGCGATTTCCTCATCAGCAACCGCGACTGTGCAATTGGCTGTGCCGCCGCGCATTTCCGCTCCATAAGAAGGTAGATAGGTTGTTTGATAACCTTTATTCATGGCGCTGTGAGCAAAGCTGTAACCCATCATTAAAACGCCCTGGCCGCCGAAACCGGAGAAAATCGTTTTAATCATCATGGCGCGGCCTCCCCGGTCTTTTTCCCGGCGCCGGTATTATCTTTGAAAACGCCCAGGGGAAATTCCTTGCTCATCACGTCATCAATCCATTTGCAGGAATCAACAGGGCTTAATTTCCAGTTGGTCGGGCAGGGTGATAGGATTTCGATAAGCGAAAAGCCCAACCCGTCAATCTGACACCGGAACGCCTTTTTAATGGCTTTTTTTGTTTTATTGACTCCGGCCGGCGAATTTACGGTAACTCTTTCCAGATAGGTGACTCCCGGCAATCGTGAAAATATTTCACTCACCTTGACCGGATAGCCATCGAGAATATTATTGCGGCCTGAAGGAGTTGTTGTTGTGCGTTGCTGCAGCATTGTTGTCGGCGCCATCTGGCCGCCCGTCATACCGTAGCAGGCATTGTTAATGAAAATAACGGTGATGTTTTCGCCGCGATTGGCGGCGTGCAGACTCTCGGCAATGCCGATAGCGGCAAGATCACCATCACCCTGATAGGAGAAAACAATGCTGTCGGGCCGGGCGCGTTTAATGCCTGTCGCTGTAGCAGGACCCCGGCCATGCTGAGCCTCGATCATATCAACGTCAAAGTAATTATAAGCCAGAACGGCGCAGCCGGCAGGTGGTATACCGATCACTCTGCTCCGGATATCCAGTTCGTCAATTACTTCCGCGACCAGCCGGTGTGCGATACTGTGGCCGCAGCCGGGGCAGTAATGAAAAACAGCTTCTTTTAAGCTCCGGGGTCGGCTGAAAACTTTTTTAGACATATATTTACCCTGCTATTTACCTGTTTCTTTGTAATGTCTGGCAATGACATTGGCTAATTCCGAAGGCGTCGGTACAACACCGCCGGGGCGGCCGTGAAATTCGATGTCGGCATAACCCTGCAGGGCTAACCGCACATCATCCAGCATCTGGCCCGTACTCATTTCAAAAACAAGGAATTTTTTAACACGCGCGGATAAGGCGCGCAGCTCTGCTTCCGGGAAAGGCCAAAGCGTAATCGGCCGGAAAAGTCCAACCTGCATTCCGTTGTCACGCAGGCGTTTGATGGCTCCTTTGGCAATGCGGGCGGCTGTGCCATAGGCCACGATAACAAGTTTAGCATCCTCGGTACGGTGTTCTTCGTGCAGGGTTTCCCTGGCTTTGATGACCTGATATTTGCGCTCCAGTTTCCAGTTATGCTCTTCCATATCAATGGCATCGAGAATGAGGCCCCGGATGAATTTACTTTTACCGCTGCCGGCGCCTTTTAAGATAAAATTTTCATTGTAGTGACGGGGCTTGGGTTTTTTGAAAATAACCGGTTCCATCATCTGTCCCATCATGCCGTCGGCCAGAATCATGACCGGAGTCCGGTATTTATCGGCCAGATCATAAGCGGACATGGTTAAATCGGCCAGTTCCTGACAGGTTGCCGGTCCGAAGACTATCGTGCGATAATCGCCATGACCGCCGCCGCGGGTTGCCTGAAAATAATCACCCTGTGCCGGCCGGATATTACCCAGTCCCGGTCCGCCGCGCATGATATTGACGATGACACCGGGAAGTTCACAGGCCGCCATCGAGGAAATACCTTCCTGCTTCAAAGAAATTCCGGGGCTCGAAGATGAAGTCATTACCCGCGCTCCGGTGGCGCTGGCGCCGATTATCATATGGATGGCGGCGATTTCACTTTCCGACTGGATAAAAACACCTCCCGGCGCTTCGCGCATATGTTCCGCCATGTATTCAGTCAATTCATTCTGGGGAGTAATCGGGTAACCGGCATAAAAACGGCAGCCGGAGCGGATGGCCGCTTCTCCGATAATATTGTTTCCGGACATCAGAACTTTATTCACGGTACACCTCAATAGCCACTTCCGGGCACATAACAGCGCAAAGCGTACAGCCTGTACACTCGTTGTTTTTGTTCTGGCAGACCGGATGATAACCGCGGGAGTTATATTCCCGGGTGGGGCTGATGCATCCCCTGGGGCAGGCATAAATGCAAAGATGGCATTCCTTGCAGAGTTCCTTGTTGATTATAATGCTGCCTTTCAAAATAAATCCTCAAAAAGTTGTTTAAACCGTAACCGCAATCATTTGCGGCGCAAGTTTTCTTGCGCAAAATGACGATAAAGTCAAGGAATAATTGAAGGCGAAGACAGAATGCAGCAGCCAGAAGTCAGAATATTAATAAATCAATTTACATGGTACCGCAATCTTGAATTCTGTATACTGTATTCTGAATTTTGTTTTCTTCCCTCAGTTTATATTTTCGTAATTTGAAATCCTTCCAGCTTGATGGCCACGGATCGCTGCATCAACTCAATGGAAATAACAAAAAGTTCTTTATTCGCATCGCTGCTGATTACCGTTCCTTCAATTCCGGCAAAAGGACCGTCAATTATTTTTGCCGGTTCTCCGACTTTCGGGAACTGCAGCGTAAAAATCTCCACTTTCTTATTTAAAAGCCTTTGAATGGCTTCAATTTTATTATCAGGTATGGGCAGGGCTTCGGAATTTTCTTTTTTGCCGAGAATTCTCACCACGCCGGAAGCTTTGAGAATGGAAAGCTTTGTTTCGTTATCCAGACAGGGCGTCTCAACGAAAAGGTAACCGGGAAAGAGAGGAATAAATATTTTTTTTTTGCGGTCTTTTCGCTTGCTCCATACTTCTATCTCAGGTAAAAATGTTACGATGCCTTTTTGAGAAAGGCCAAAGTTGGCTTTATATTCATGGCGGCTTTTGGTGCTGACCGCATACCAGGGCATAAGATTTTCCTGTTAGTTAGATATTGAAGAAACCGGTGTTTGTTTATAATAACAAAATGCTTTTTGCAATGGAGAAATAATGGGACTCTGGCGTTTGAGCGGCATTAAACTGCGAATTGATGAAAAAGAAGAAACCCTGAAAGAAAAGGCTGCTCTTTTTTCAGGAATAGCGGTTGATGAGATATTGCATTATGAACTGCTGAAAAAAGCATTGGATGCCCGCCGCAACCGGCCGCCTCATTATGTCTGCGTAGTGAAAATAAAAGTTAAGGACAATGTTCTGTTGAACAACAGGAGCAAGGAAAATATTCAAATACAGGAGATTGCCGAGGAAAGGCAAACAGCTTTTCCGGTATTGCGAGCTTGGACAGATAATCCAGTTTTAGTTGGGGGCGGCGGGCCGGCAGGTCTTTTTGCCGCTTTAGTCCTGCTGCAAAATCATATACCGGTAATGCTTCTGGAGCGGGGCCGGCCTATTTTGCAGCGCACCCGGGATGTGGAAAAATTCTGGCAGGAAGGTTTACTCAATCCGGTCAGCAATGTTTTATTCGGGGAAGGGGGAGCAGGCACTTTTTCCGACGGCAAGCTGACTTGCCGGACAAAAAATCCATCTGCCCTGTGGGTGAGAAAAATGCTGGTGGAAATGGGCGCGCCGGCCAATATCATCACCGATGCCAAACCGCACATCGGCACCGACCGCTTGAGAGGAACCATTATCAATTTCCGGGAAAAACTCATTGCAATGGGGGGCTCAATTCGCTTTGGCGCTCAGATAACCGATTTTATTATCGAAAAAAACGCGATAGCCGGTGTCGTTATTAACGGGGAAGAAGAGATAAAAACAAAGTACCTGATACTGGCTATCGGTCAGAACTCGGATGACACCTACGAAAAGCTTCACTCGCGTGGTGTTAAAATGGAAGCCAAACCTTTTGCTCTGGGGCTGCGGGTGGAACATCCTCAGGAATTGATTAATTCCATTCAATACGGCAGGTGGAAAGAGCAAGCAGCATTACCGCCCGCTGAATACTTTTTAACTGCATCTGCGCCTCATTGGCATAGATCAATTTACACGTTTTGCATGTGTCCCGGCGGCTCTGTCATCGGTTGCAGTGTTTTTCCCGGCCATGTGCTCGTTAACGGGATGAGTAATAGTCTGCGTGACGGAGAATTTGCCAACAGCGCGGTTGTTGTTAATATCCGCACCGATGATTTTGTTAAGGGGATTAATCCCCTCGCCGGTCTTGAGTTTCGCAGGCTATGGGAGAAAAAAGCCTTTCTGGCCGGCGGCGGCGATTATTTTGCTCCTGCTCAGCGCTTGCCTGATTTTCTGGACAACAAGCCGCCTGTTTCTATCGGCAAAACAAGTTTCCGGCCCGGCGTGAGGCCCGCTTTAATGCATGATATTCTGCCCGATTATGTCAGTGAGGCGCTACGCTTCGGCCTGCGGGAATTTGACAAAAAGATGAAAGGTTTTCTTACCCGGGACGCTCATCTGATCGGCGTTGAAACAAGAACCTCGGCGCCTCTAAGGATATGCCGCGGCCGGGACGGCCAGAGCGAAACGATCCGCGGGATTTATCCCTGTGGCGAAGGTTCAGGCTATGCCGGGGGAATTGTCAGCTCGGCGCTGGATGGAATCCGGGCGGCGGAGAATCTTCTGTCTTCTAACTCCTGACTTCTGGCTCCTGGCTCCTGCGTTCTGCTTTATTCCATCCTGCCGTCAATTATAATATCGGTTCCACTTCTTTTGATAGTTTTGATAACAAGTATTTTCGCGGAAGCAAGCTTTTCAATATTCAAATCACCGACCGCTTCAATTCCTTTGCCGATAATTTTCGGCGCAATGATTGTCACCAAACGGTTGGCGATATTGTCGCGAAAAGCGGAAGTAATAATTCCGGCGCCGCCTTCAAGCAAAACGGATGATATTTTCCGGCCGGCCAGTATCTTTAACAAGCTTTTCAAATCTACCTTCCCCGATTTGTCGGCGGCTACGCTGATTACCTCCGCTCCGAGGCTGATCAATTGTTGAAATTTTTTATCACTACTCTTTTTTAAAGTAGCGATAAGTGTCGGGGCATCGCTAAGATTATGCAGGATTTTAGCCTCCGCCGGAATCCGCAAATCGGAAGATAAAATGACACGCAACGGGTTGCGCCCGCGCACCAGGCGCACCGTCAGTTCGGGATTATCCTTGCTGACGGTTCCGGAGCCGACCAGTATTGCGTCATGTTCGGCTCTCAGGCGATGAGAGAATTTCAGGGAAGCCTCTGAACTTATCCACTGCGACTGGCCGGTTTTTGCAGCGATTCTTCCGTCGAGCGTCTGCGCGTATTTTAATGTGACAAAGGGCAATCCCTTTTCCATGTAATAAAAAAATACTTCATTGATTGCGCGGCATTCATTTTCCATCACACCGGTTTTTACTTCTATACCATGATTCCTCAGAATTGCTATTCCCCTGCCTGATACCAGGGGATTGGAATCCGTGGCTCCTATGATAACCCTGCCGATTTTATGCTCGATGATGCTGTCCACGCAGGGTGGTGTTTTACCCGAATGGCAGCACGGCTCCAGATTTATATACAAAGTTGTGCCATTCAAATCAGTGGCGGCATTGCGGATGGCGTTGATTTCGGCGTGCGGTTCGCCGTATCGTCTATGATAACCCTGCCCGATTATCCTGCCGTTTTTAACAATTACCGCGCCGACCAGTGGATTGGGGCTGACAAAACCCCTGCCTTTGCGGGCCAGCTTCAGTGCATGCTCCATGTAATATTCATCATTCATTGCGACCTCGTAGAAAGTCCATATACTGCGTTGCTCATGCGATATACTTATAATAATGCTCGTAAAGATGCAAAAAAATATTGTAGTCACCGAAGTTAATATGTTAAGACTGCAAATAAAATAAAAAAACAACAAGGAGCGAACATGAAGGGTGTTGTTCTGGCGGGCGGTTTGGGCAGCCGTCTCTATCCTTTAACAAAAGTGACCAACAAGCATCTGCTGCCGGTTTATAACGAACCGATGATTTATTATCCGATAAAAACGCTGGTAAATGCTGGTATCAATGAAATTCTTGTCGTAACAGGAGGCAACAATGCCGGCGATTTTCTCAGATTGCTGGAAAACGGCAAGGATTTCGGCCTAAAGCATATCAATTATACCTATCAGCAGGGAGAAGGCGGAATTGCCGCCGCTTTGAGCCTCGCCGAATTTTTCGCCGACCGCGACAAAATAGTTGTCATCCTGGGCGATAATATTATTGAAGGTAATATCAAAAACGCCGTTGATAAGTTTCGCAGACAGCAAGAGGGCGCCCGCATTCTGCTGAAAGAAGTAACTGATCCGGAAAGATTTGGCGTGCCGGTATTCGAAAAAAACAAAATTATTCGCGTGGAAGAAAAGCCTGCGAATCCTGCTTCCCATTATGCCGTTATCGGCATTTATATGTATGATTACCGGGTGTTTGAATTTATCCGTTCCTTACAGCCATCGCAGCGCGGCGAGCTGGAAATTACCGACGTTAATAATTTTTATATTCAGGAAAAAAAGATGGAGTGGGATGTGCTGGAAGGCTGGTGGTCGGATGCCGGGACTTTTGAATCGTTGCAGTATTCGAGCGAGATGGTAGCCAGGACAGGAGCAAACAAAATATAACGATTTCGGAAAAAGTCCTCGCCATGCGCAAAAAGTAATGCGGGATACTGCAAACTTTAGCCTTGCCGGCGTGAAATCCCACGAAGACGGGAGAATTTTTTGCCAAGTCGTCAAAAAAATATTTGGATAATTTTGAGGTAAGCAAGATGATTAATGGCGTTGAGATAAAAAAATTGAAGGTTATCGCCGATGAACGTGGCCGTCTGATGGAAATCATGCGTGCTGACGAAACATTTTTTCAAAAATTTGGTCAGGTTTATATGACCACCGCTTATCCCGGTGTAGTCAAGGGCTGGCATTATCATAAAAAGCAGTCGGATAACATGGCTGTTGTTCAGGGAATGATGAAGATAGTCCTGTATGATGGCCGCAAAGAATCCGCAACATTTGGTCAAATAAATGAAATTTTTGCGGGCATACACAATCCGGTGCTTGTACATATTCCGCCACTGGTTTTTCACGGTTTTAAATGCATTTCCGACGAAGAGGCTATTGTCATTAATACGCCGACGGAAGTTTATAATTACAGTGAACCTGACGAATTCCGCCTGCCCGCACATGGTGGCGATATCCCTTACGACTGGAACAGAAAAGACGGATAAACACGATTTCCGGCAATCAGAAAACAGATTTAGCTTGACTTCTGAGCTGATTTAATACAGGATGAATTATCGCTTGAGAAAAGGTAAACCGCTTGAAAAGGCGGGGCGCAAAGTTGACGACCTAAGTCTCGCAGGTAAGGGATAAGGTGGCTGAACTGCCGGGCGGAAAAATTGCTCTTCCTGTCCAGAGAAGGGCGATTCCCTCTCTCCATTCAGTTCAGTTTCCCTGTCGCAAGATAAAATAATTAACCGGTAGTGGGTTTATGCTGCTTAATATCTTTGCATTTATTTTCGGCGCCGCCGTCGGCAGTTTTTTGAATGTCTGTATCTTCCGCCTGCCGGAGAATCATTCGATAGTCAGGCCACTGTCCCAATGCCCCCATTGTCATCATCCTATTCGTTTTTATGATAACATTCCCCTTGTCAGTTTTTTGTTACTCAAGGCAAAATGTCGGGATTGCGGCGGCAAAATTGCTTTGCGTTATCCGCTGGTGGAATTAATTACCGCGCTCCTGGCGCTGTTTTTATTCCTTAAATTCGGACTGACGCTTAATTTTTTGATATATTTCGTTTTTACGGCAGTCCTGATAATTATTACCTTCATTGATCTGGATTATCAGATTATTCCCGATGTTTTGACATTGCCGGGAATACCGGTGTTTTTCCTGCTGGCTATATTCGTGATAAAACTGCCGTGGCCGGAGGCTGTGATAGGGATTCTGGCCGGCGGCGGTGTGCTTTTTGCGATTGCGTTTGTTTACGAATTATTAACAAAACGCGAAGGAATGGGGGGCGGAGACATCAAACTGCTGGGAATGATTGGCGGATTCCTGGGCTGGAAATCCCTGATTTTTGTTTTGTTGGTAAGTTCTTTTCTGGGGGCGATTGTCGGTATTGCCGCAATGGTGATAAAAAAGCAGGATATGAAATACGCTGTGCCCTTCGGGCCGTTTTTATCGGCGGCGGCGGTAGGATATATTTTCTGGGGCGAGGCGTTTATCCGTTTTTTATTTTTCCGCAACTGAGCAAGGAGAGGTGAAAATCACATTATTTATGTTTAAATCACCTGTTTTATCAATTTCAGAAGCTTCATGAAAAGATTGACACTGATTTTGGGTTGTTGTAATATTGCGATAATAAAAAAGATATTGTTTTTAAAGTATTTGCGGGAAATTACCGGTAAATTGGTATATTAAATGCTGTAAAATAGTATCATATTAAATAAACAATTGCCGGGGTAGTTATCTTGATTAATAAAACCTCTTTTATTATTAATATCTTAGTGGTGGGTCTGTTTCTTGCTGGTAATTTATGCTTTGCAGAAGAAACCGAAAAAAATTTTGAAGGGAATAAATGTCTTTCTCTAAGAAATCAAGACGTTAATGATATTCTGGTTAAATTTAACGTTCGTGAATCGAATATATTAAGAATTACAGAGAGCCCGATTAAAGGACTTTGTGAAATAGTTTTTGATAATAAGGGGCGAATTGGTGTTGTCTATATAGGAACAGATAAGAAATATTTAATTTCAGGACCAATCTGGGAAACTGCGACAATGTTTAATAAAACACAGGAATTACTCAGAATAATTAAAGATAATAAAAGAGTTGATACAACAAAGATATCTCTAAATAATGCTATTATTTTAGGAAACGATACTGCCGCGAAAAAAGTCATTATCTTTACTGATCCTGATTGTCCATTCAGCGGGCAATTACATAAAACGATAAAAAATATTGCCATAAAAAGGAAAGACATAGCTTTTTATATTAAATTTTTCCCGCTTAGCATTCATAAGGATGCCTACTGGAAAGCAAAAAGTATTGTATGCAACAAATCTCTGCAAATGCTTGAAGATAATTTTTATAAAAAAGCTATTTCTAAAACTGAATGCAAAACGGAAGAAATAGACAATACTATTAGACTTGCTCAATCAATAGGTGTTTCTGTTACGCCTACATTAATACTTCATGATGGAAGAGTGGTCGAGGGCGCATTACCGGAAGTGGATCTGATAAATCTCATTGACAGGTCGAAGTAATATGCAAAGTCACAAGGGATTTACATTAATTGAAATAATGATTGCCATGGCTTTAATTGGCATTTTAGCGACGATTGCAACTCATTCGTGGAACACTTATATCAATAAAGCTAATTTAAGAACAGCGGCCAGAGAAATAGCTTCTGACATCAGTACTATGAAGCAAAAAGCTGTTGCCAATTCAGCAACAACTTATTCTATAGTATTTAACAAGACAAATGCCGAAGATACCTTTTACACCCTTTCGGATGGTGGAACAAAACGCATGTCGACTTTTGGCAGGGGTATAGTGTTTACGGCGTTTCCCAATAGTGGTTCTGAATATACATTGAACTTTTTATCCAGAGGAACATTAAGTTCCATCGGAACGATAAATCTTCAGAACAGCGAGGGTTGGAAGGCCACAATAAGATTCACCATAACAGGAAGGGTATATGTTGACTTTACGCAATAACAAAGGCGTGGGCTTGATAGAGGTCATGATTGCCATCGTGTTAACGACTGTCGGCATAATGGCGATACTGACACTGCAGGGTACCGGATGGAGAACGGTTGCCCGTTCTGATTATATGGGGCGGGCTTCAGGTATTTTAAGCAGTCAGATGGAAACATGGCAGATATTTGTAATGAATGCTTGTAATAATGTAGATGCAATAGTAGGGCCGCAGGCTACGATAACAGTGCTGGTTAGCGGTCAGGATGATGCCGTTGCTGGCGACGCTACCTATACTGTTACGACAACCATTACAGATGTGACAAATATTACAGGTTATGTAACAAGAGCCTGGAGAATTACCGTGAATGTAACCTGGCCTAACAATAGTAAGGGTATTACGGAAAGTATTGTTGTAACAAGGCAGGATAGATATAGAAATCCTCCCTTTCCGCAAGCTTGTCCCTCATAGGATAATGAATAGTTATGAATAATAATAAGGGATTTACGCTTGTTGAAATTTTAGTCGCTTTAGGCATTACGATGATAATCCTGGCGGCCATCTATATGGCTGTTAATGCTTCACAAAAGACATCATCCGGCATTGAGAGAAGAGTGCTGGCGCAACAGGACGAAAAAGCCGCTCTGCAAATCATGGAAATGGAAATACGTATGGCATCATACAATCCCGAATTTGTTTATGCGAATTTATGGAAAAGTCCTTCAAATTGCAACGATTTCAGCAACCAGGCTTATAAAGGAATACCCGTGGCTGAAGCCAATGCTCTGGCCATTGAAATGGATTTGAATGGAAATAAATCTGTCGGTGTTTCCGCTTTAGGGGATACCAGTGAAATAATTTATTATAATTATGACACCGCCAATCAGCGTATAACCAGAGAAACCCAATGCGGCGGTGCGCAATCGCTTTTAGGTAGCAACACCGCTGGCCAGAAATCAGTCAAAGTTATCAACAGTATTCTGGGGATTCCAATATTTCGCTATTTTGACGTAAGCGGGACAGAATTGGCAGTTCCTGTAACCGGCGATATTCCGAAGATAAGGCGGGTAGATATCGTGCTGGCGGTGGAGACAGAATACCCTAATCCATCCACCGGACAGCCAAGCAGAATGGTTTACTCAACGAGTGTATTATTGAGAAATCACGCGCCATTGCCATAAGAAGGGTGTTAATTTATGTTGAAGATAGGACATTATTTTGAATCGGAAAGAGGAATTGCGCTGATTGCCGCCCTCATTGCCAGTCTGTTGCTCTTGGCTCTGGGAATGCTGGTCATTTCTATGGCGACAGGAGACTTGAAAACAAGTGCTCAGACGGTAGCAGATAAAAAGGCTGTTGCCGCTTCCGACAAGGGGCTCAACCGCCTGACGCAGAAATTCAAAGGACCGGAACCTTATACTCAAACTAATTATAAAACAGAAGTAACTCCGGCTAAAACGGGTGATTCAGCATTTGATTCTAGCTCACAATACACGATTGACAGCGTTACAGATTTGAATAAAACCATGAATATGACGGCAGGGTTCGGCGAAGGTTATGGAATGGTGTTATACAGTGCAGATATAACCGGTGTAAACACTTCCTATAATTCCCGAGTAAGTGTTACCGCAGGCCTCGGTTATGGCCCGGTAAAAATTACCCCAGAACAATGATTTGTAATCAGTCAGGAGTAATTATGAGAAATAAAAAATTTTATATATTGCTTGTTTCTTTGATAATAGGATTTTTGTTTCCGGCAACAGCGGTATTTCCTCAAACCACCTCACCTCCCAGCGGCGAAGAAGAACTGTTCAATACAATTACCGATCCTGATGCCCTGATTGTTCTCGATCTTTCGGGCAGTATGGACTGGAATCCGCGGGGCGGCAACAACAGATACGGTAACTCGTCATGTTCGGGAACGACTTTCTACAGCGATACCTCGCATGCCGGATACACAACCGACTGTAGCCGCATCGCTATTGCTAAAAGGGCAATCTTCAAACTTATGGAAAGTACCGGAAATAATACAATCAATTCCGAAGACCGAACCAGCTTGGGAGTTCGTTTCGGTTATATGCGTTTTTATAATTGTTCATCCACCTCGGAAGAATCAAGCTCCGTTTATGCTTCCACGGCCGCCTGCACGGCTGATATTTCTAATTGTTCAGGCGCTGGTTGCGACCGGACTGACGGATACTGCAATGACCCGATAGCTCCAACAACCCGCTATGCCAGCAGCGCCGCCTGCACGGCCGATACAATCAATTGCAACAGCGCTGTTACAGGCTGTAATCGGACCGACGGTTTTTGCAATAACACTACTGCTTTGGGATCTGCTTACTACGCCAGCAGCGCCTGCAACACTGCCGATGCAGATAATTGCGATGGCACCGGTTGCAGCGGCGGCTTTTGCAGCAGCTCTGTTCCCGGCACGACATATTATGCTGCTACTGCCGCCTGTACACCAGATTCTGGTTATGGAAATTGCGACCGCTGGGGTTGCGATGACGGCTTTTGTTCCAGTTCCAAATCTGAAAAAAACTATTATGCGTATCAGTCTTGCGACGTTCCTGACACTGACAAATGCCGAAACAAAACCTACGGCAGTCCAAAATGGTATGATTGCCAGGATGGCTTTTGCGATACGGCGCACGGCTCAGAGGGAGGCTCAAGAGATTGTCGGGTGGCATGCACCAGTAAAGGATGCAAAGAGGCCTGCACAACTCCCGGTTGTACAATAGCCTGCAGTACGACCGCCGCCTGCAATCAGGCATGCATGAGCATTGGTTGCAGTGTGTCCTGCGGCAGTGCGACAACAAACAGCTGGGAGACCGGCTGCAATAGAATAATCGCTAACATTGACACTCTTTACAGCTGTATTTACTGTAAGAACACCACAAGTTGCTCCAGCTCTTCGGGAAGCTGTGGTTCCGGTTGCAGCACTTCAGCTTGCGTAATAGGAGAAAATGCCAACGGTGGAACGCATCTGGCGGCAGCGCTTAATGAAGCAAAATATTATCTGGATGATCATAAAAACAATGATACAGCCAGTGCCTGCCGCAGTAAATTCGCCATTTTGATTTCCGACGGCGCCGATACTTACTCCTGCAGAGGCGACGGATCGGAAACGCAAACCGATATGTATAAACGAAGACGGGAAACGGTCGCCAAGGCCAAGCAACTGGCCGATGCCGGTTATAAGGTCTTTGTCATTGGTCTGGGCGGAGGTATGCCTGAACATCTGCAAAACACACTCAACTGGGCAGCGTATTACGGTGGAACAGATGCTAACGGGATTTCCGATAATTCAGGTGACACCAGCGCTTACAGCATTACGTCCGCGAAATGCGATGCCGCTAATCAGGCTAATTGTTA
>JAKLDS010000045.1 GCA_022703375.1 Deltaproteobacteria bacterium
CAACTGCAAATCTGGTACTTTTCATTTGTAGCCCTCCTGACGGTTTTAGTTTGTTCTTTGACCAACCAAACTTTACCAGATTGAGGGCTACTTCTCAAAAAATGTGCGAAAAATATTATACGTTATCGATTTTATTTCAAACTCTAATTTATCAATACACCATTTATGAGCCATGCAACAAAAAGCCAGAATGCAAAACCGAGCCATACACTTATTTCAGTGAATATGACGAACTTAGATGGCTTTTCCTTTGCGTAATAATCCCACCTTGGTTTTTTATGCCCAAATGTCAAAACAAATAAAAGGATCTCACCAGTATAAAATAATATTATTTCAACAATGATGTGAAATATGATTTCAAATATTATTCTGAATATTCCTTTTGCCGCACCTTCTACGATGTCATCAATCATAATATTCTCACACCAACAAAAAAATCAGCCGGAGCGTAGCGATCGGGTGTATTGATTTTGTTAACCCGCATTTGTGTCTGGCAAACCTATTCTTGATAAATAACTTGCAAATCTCTGAGATATATCTTCCCGATAAAGTGGACCAACCTGACAAATAAAATTATTTTTTTTATGCTTTTTCAAATATTCAACGTTCACCGTAAAGTAATGTTTGAAATCTATGATTGACGATACTATTGGAACACTGTTTGGAAATTCTAAATAATGATAACGCGGTGTTTTGTTTTGCCTCAAAGTCTTTCCGGGTGTTTTGTTTTTAGTTATTTCTGCCATAGTCATTTTCAACTCTGACAAATGCTCGCCCTTGTAAACATGCTCAATGTTATAAAGTGGAGCAACAATGACCGAAATTAATTTTTGATCATGATTAGACGTCGCTCTTCTTGCCCAACGTATTGTATAATCCTGATTTAAGTCACAATCTTGCGTGAGGACTACTACAAAGGGGAAAATAATTTTTGAAATCTCGACAACACCTGATTTCTCAATAGCATACTCAATAAATTCAACATCCTTATAAATATCACCTTGAGATAATCGCGCTTTTCTTTGCGTAATTATATTTTTCATCGTTTTATAATCCTTGCACGAAGGATTTTCCGTCTTGGTTTAGATAGATTATAATCTGATTCAATTTTTGTAATTATGTCATTTGTCGTATTAATCTCATCTAAGGATATAGTCTCTTGGACAGTTGGTTGTGGTTCTGTAGCACCGGCAATATTATACTCAGCAGAAAAGGGTGATTCGTTATTCATCACGCGGCTCCATAATATTTCTCAACTCGTCTGTAATCACTTCTTCAAATGATAGCTTAAGTTTCTCATGATAACGGTCTAAAATTTCTTTAATATCTTGTTTATCCAGTATTTTTGTAGCAAACATATCAAAATCTAACGTATATATTTTCTTCTTTATCGGCGCTGGATAGTCGGGATTAAACATACCAAATTGAAACCGCAATAAATCATCGCCATAATTGAATTCTAAAACATGAAAGGCTCTTGCGATTGTGTTCCTACTATCTGCTAGCGAGAATATGGCGCATAATTCCGGCTTGAAATATTTATTCCAATCTGTGGGGTTTCCTTCATGAATTTCAATATTATCAATATATCTTAAGCCAAATCTCTTAACTTGCAATTTTGGGTAGGCATCAAATAACGCGTTTGAAACAGATAAAAAATCATCATGAAGCATTTCATAATATTCATATTTATTGTATTCAACAAACATGGTGTCTGCTGAAACACATAAATGTTTTTCTCTATTTTTCCCGAAATAATGCCATTCTTTTCTTTCAATTGGACGCTCTTTTGTTTGCTCTGGTCCAATGAATAGCTCTTTTCCAATAATCTTTTTCTCTTCAGTTATAGGAAAACGTTCTTTTACAATTGAATATATGCCTTTTGCTGGTCCATCAGTAGTTATTGATAATTGTGTATCAAAATCTATTTTTGCAATTACCTTATTAAGAAAGTCTTTTTTATACTTTCTTCGCTTCTGAATATTTATACTCATGTTATCTCCTCTACTTCAATTATTAAAGTTAACAATTAATATACCAACTCTGTATTTCCGAAAATATGAGCAACGATAATCCTTTCGAGAATAAAATGCAAACACAAATATACGTATAAAATCAATATGAAAGAGAATGTTGTTACTGTGACAAGTTTCGCTCTCAATCAGGCTTTTTATCGATTTTTCTAATCAGCAGTCCTGATGTAGAAACCATTAATCTGAATTGTTCAGCTCTGTCGGAGTTGATAAAAGTGGCGGAGCCGTATTCGGCATCCAGCAGCGGATTTAGCTGCGCAAACCTCTGGCGCAGAAAGTACATGTTCAGGGGCTTGTCCTGCGCCAGCGAATAAACCGTGCGGGGTTTGGTTTGCTCATCGCGCAGCTTGGCATAACGGCCGGCCACACGATCGAGTTCGTAGGAGGTATGCAGTCCGAAGATGTTAGCCAGCGGTTTCCATTTGAGAATGTGAGCGTCAACATAAAGCTGCTCACCGGCCAGAGAAAATGTCATCCGGCGGCCATCGGGCAGTGAAAACACGGCGGTGAACTGCTGCTCGCCAGTCGGCTTAATCTCCACGATGGCTGCCAGTTCCTCTTTTGTCAAAGCGTTATAGCCCTGAATGGCGATGCTGATGGTGCCAAACAGGGCGGCTAAGGAAAACATCAGTAAGGCTGTCACGAAATTGAATGATGAAGAAAAGAGCTTCCTCTTCTTAATCCGAAAAATGGTCATGATGAGAAAAATCAGGCCAAGGAAGGCGAAAATGATGGCTAATATGATTAGCGGATTCAATGTAAAAATTCCTCCCTCCTTTCATCATTATTGGAATACTGCTGATGCGGTACGGTGAGGCTTAAATACAGAAATTATTTTCAACAATACTTTAATTGAGAAAAAAAGAAAAGAAAATATTGTCTGGGGAAAGCAATGGTAAATGGAGTTTATGTTGCCAGCGTCTTTATGATAATGGAAACTTCAGGGGCGATCATATGGAAAAACAAGCGAAAGACGCAATTATTGGAGGCCGGATGAAGAATTATTTCAAATACTGCCCTCGTTTGCGGCGGATGGCAGGGGACTGGCCTTGAGAACCAATGCTTAATTATGGTTTGTACCGGTGAAGATTTATCTATCTTCTGTCCAGTTCGTTTCTAACAGCAAGGCCGATTGTCTCCAGAATGTATGGTTTCCGGACAAAAATCCCGGCGCCTAATTTCTGCGCTTTTTTTACGCGTTCCGTTTCGGAAAAACCACTCACTATAATAGCTTTTTGCGCCGGGTTGATTTTTAGAATTCTTTGATATGTATCCAGCCCGTCCATGCCGGGATCCATAATCATATCAAGAACTATTAAATCAGCTTTATTTTTTTTGATGTATTCAATGGCCATTTCCCCGTCGGCAACAGTATCCACCTGATACCTGATTCTCCCCAGCATGTTCATGGCCAGTTCACGCTGTTCCTTTACATCATCTACTATGAGAATTGATTCACCCTTGCCCATGTAAAAAACAGGAGAGACAACCTTTTCAACTTTACGCATCTTTTCTCTGGTCATAGGAAAATAAATGGTAAACGTACTTCCCTTGCCTACCTCACTCTGGACATCAATGTATCCATGGTGATCCTGCACAGTCCCCCAGACAACAGCCAAACCCAATCCTGTCCCGCTTCTTCCCATTACTTTCTTCGTATAAAAGGGCTCGAATATCTTGCCCACGTCATCAGCAGAAATGCCGCTACCGTTATCGGAAATCCGGATAGCTGCATAGAACCCTTCTTTTATCGTGTCATACCCGGGGATGGGGCTGTCAAGATAGACGTTCTCTGTTCTTATCGTTACTTCTCCCAGACCGGATATGGATTCCGCCGCGTTGGAGACCAGATTCATAATTGTCTTGCTTAAATGCACGGGAGAACCTTTAATATTAAAAAGCCCGTCTTCAAGCTCGGCACGAATCTTTACATCCAAATGATGCGATTTTAGTTTTTCAAACTCCGGAGTCTGAAGGTAATCGGAAACAGTTTTATTGAGATTAGCCACCTCGGAAACGGTGACACCACGGCGAGCCAATGTCAACAGATCATGGATGATTGCCGAGCCCTTGATACTGGATTGCAGTATCCTCTCCGCATACCTTTGCAGGGGATTGTTTTTAGCCAGTTTCTCCGCAAGCAGTTCCGAATATCCGACCAATACGCCAAGGACATTATTGAGATCGTGAGCGACACCACCGGCAAGAGTTCCCAAAGCCTCCATCTTCTCGGCACGCTGCAAATGCTCCTGGCTCTCCCGCAGCGCTTCCTCCACCCGTTGACGTTCAGATAGTTGAATGCGCAGTTGCGCATTTATTTTTTCCAGCTCGGCAGTTCTTTTATCTACGAGTTCCTCAAGATGTTTGCGATATGAAGTCAACTCTTTTTCAGTTTCCCGGCGCTCTGTGATGTCACGAACGTTCATGACAAACCCTTTGACCGCCGGATTGCCAAACAGATTTTTTCCAACGCCTTCTAAAATGCGAATGGAGCCATCTTTATGTCGGACACCGAAAAAATTTGGAACAACGATATTATTTGTCAGTATTGCTCTGCCAAAATCATAAATAGCCCGCGGGAGATCCTCGCTGGCAATATAATTAAAGGCACTTTTCCCCACCAATTCTTCCGGTTCATATCCCAGAAAATGCTCGACGGAAGGGCTTACATAAATAAACCTGCCTCTTTTGCTCACAATAATAATGATATCTGTAGCATGTTGAGTTACAGACCTGAAGAAATCTTCGCTCCTCTTTAAATTATCTATAGTCTTCTTCTGTTTAATTGCTGATATTTTTAACTTTGCAATTTCCTGCTGTAATATGAATAAATCGGTCGCGGGCTGTTTTTGTGTTTTATCTTCTTTCATATTTATAAGGTCTCTCAGTCAATATTTATTTGGAATGTAAAAAGATCCGGTCAAATTTATGATACAGCCTTCCAAAATAAGTCCAAAGCACCATACGTGACAAATGGGTTCGGCACTCTTACGCTCGCATATTTACAATGTCATTTACATGAGAATGGGGGTTTGAGTTTTCTTATCATGGTTGCTGTATGAAATCTATAATAAAAATCAAAATGGAATGATAAATCTTCCGGAAATGGCCAAACAAAATAATTTACCGGTTTTTCAGGGATGATGAAACGGCTGTTTGTCAAACAACGTTCAATCATCTTTTTTTAACAAAACTGGAAGTTGCTAAAAAATCTACTCAGAGTTTATTCATCTGCTGCCTTAACCATTGGCAATCCAGCTTACACTGCCACTATTATCAGCAGGCAGTCCGCGTGGTTTATTACGGACATGTTTCTCGGTAAATATCGTCAGCAGAAAAAATTCATTTTGACACCTCAAAGTAATGCCTCATCATAACAGGACGAGTAAGACAATCTGATGCCGATACAAGTGACATGTCATGTAAATCGGGAAAGCAGGAAAACAGTAAGGAAAGTTGCCGGGCACAGCGAAGTCAAGCATTGGAAGCGTTGCCGTAAACAATGCCTGCCTCTTCGCTGATTGGTAAAGCAGAAGATATTTTTCAGGAGGATATTTGTTTCCTGTCTAATTCCCGCCGTACAGCTATGCCGATATTTTCTATCATATAGGGTTTTTTGATATAGCTGCCGGCGCCCAGTTTCTGTGCCTTTTTTACTCGTTCCGTTTCGGAAAAACCGCTCACAATAATAGCTTTCTGCGCCGGATTGATTTTCAGAATCCTCTGATATGTCTCCAGGCCGTCAATGCCGGGATCCATAATCATATCTAAAACCAGAAGATCAACTTTTTTCTTTTGGATGTATGCTACTGCCGCTTCGCCTCCGGGTACGGCATGCACGTTGTAATCCAGCTTCTCCAGCATGTGTATCGCCAGTTCTCTTTGTTCCGCAACATCATCCACAACAAGAATTGTCTCTCCTCTGCCCCGATAAGTGTCAACCGCTATCACGCTCTTAATGTCGGGCAGCGCTTCCCTGGTTATGGGGAAATAAAGCATGAAAGAACTGCCGTTATTTTCTTCGCTTTGCACATCTATATAACCGTTATGATCTTTCACCGTTCCCCAGACAACTGATAGCCCCAGGCCTGTTCCGCTCCTGCCCATTACCTTTTTTGTGTAAAATGGTTCAAAAATATTTCCGATGTCTTTAATAGAAATTCCCATTCCGGTATCGGATACGTTCAGGACAACATATTCTCCTTCGTTCATGTTATCATAGCCCAGCAGCGGTTTATCGAGATAAACGTTTTCTGTCCGGATTGTAACTTCGCCCTGACCGACTATAGCTTCCGCTGCATTATAAATCAGGTTCATCAATGTCTTGCCCAGATGGACGGGAGAACCTTTAATATTCAACAGATCATTGGCCAAATCAGTTTTGATTGTTACCCCCGGATGACGACATTGCAGCGCCTCCAAATACGGCGGCGTCAAATTATCATTAATTATTTTGTTGAGGTTGACTACTTCCGATAAAACTACGCCACGTCTGGCCAGTGTCAGTAAGTCCTGGATAACCGCCGACGCTCTTTCGCCGGATTTAAGAATATTGTCTACATGCCGGCGCAGCGGATGCGTAGCTGATATTTCCAGCAAAAGAAGCTGGGAATAGCCGACAAGGACACCGAGAATATTGTTAAGATCGTGGGCAACTCCACCGGCAAGCATTCCCAGCGCATCCATTTTTTCCGAGCGTTGCAGGCGTAACTCCAGTTTTCTTTTTTCTTCTTTTATTTTCTTTTTCTCTGTGATGTCCTGTATGAGCGAAAGAACTACCTGTCTGCCTCCGATGGTAATCAGCTCGCCGCAGTAAAGACAGCAAACATGCTGCTTTTTCTTATTACGAAAATTCATTTCCATGCTTTCGACAGCACCCAGTTGCTTAAACTTCACGGCAAGGCCGCTCAGGTCTTCCCTGGTCATGAGTCCCAGCTCCAGAGGCGTTTTATCTATGGCTTCTGAACGGCTGAAACCGGATACCTCCGTCCATTTTTCATTCACGTCAATGTATTTGCTGCTTGCAATTTCATTGATGGATATCAGCAGCGGCGCCTTGTGAAATACTTTGAAGAATTTCTCTTCGCTGAAGCGCAGAGCCTTTTCGGTTTCCCGGCGTTCGGTTATTTCGTCCTGCATCTTTTTATTGGCGGCGATAAGCTCGCTGGTGCGCTCCCGGACCAGCTCTTCCAGATGATCATGATATCTTTTCAGCTCTGTAATGTCTTTTAATGTTCCCTCGAAATAAAGAAAATTCCGGTTTTCATCCCTGATAGTATCTGCATTAATGGTCGCATCTATCATGCTGCGATCCTTGCGATAGGCCTTATATTCAAAATTTCTGACAAAACCCTTTTGTTCCATTATTTTCAGAAATTCCTGCCGTCTTTCGGGATTGACAAAGAGATCGGTTCCGATGTTTTTAATACCGGTAATGATGTCTTCCGGAGAATCGTAGCCCAGAATGCTTGCCATGGCCGGATTGGCTGTTAAAAATCTGCCTTCCCGCGTGCTCTGGTATATACCTTCGGTCGTGTTATTAAAGATATCGCGATACTTGGCTTCCGCCTTTTTACGTTCGGCAATTTCCTTTTCAATCCGGCTGACATGTGAGGCATTGGTCAGTGCCAGTCCGATAGATTTGCCGATGGATAAAAACGTTTCCTTTTCACTTTCCGTGAAGGTGCGTTTTTCCGCAAAAAACAGGTTCATCGCTCCTAAAATGCGTTCATGGTACAGAAGCGGCAGGGACAAAATAGAGTTACGGCCCCATTTTAGTATCGCAGCCCGGACATCCGGCCGCATAATTGTGTCTTGGGAAACATCCTGGCAAATGACAATTTTTCCACTGGCTACGGTCAGGGCGGTTAAGCTGCCTTTCTGAAGCGGCAGCGTTCTTATTAAGCGGGCGGGTTCAATATCAGGATTGCTGGCAAAAACCTGATCCAGGCGTTGCTCTTTTTCATTGATTAAAAAAATACTGACCGAAGGCGCATGAAAAAAATCATCCATGGCTTGGGCCGCTTTCCTCAATACTGTGTCAAAATCGAGAGAATGGTGCAGGGCATCAGAAATCATGTTGATGGCTCTGAGTGAAGCACAGCTCTGGCGCAACTCTTCTTCGGCGCTTTTGGTAGGGGGAATATTATTTTTGTTCATATTGGTTTAGTATAACATTGCACTGTCTCTCCCGGAGAGGAGTTATTTGCAGCGTCCTTTAGTTGCCTGATGTTGCAATGTGTCAGATTTCTGCCAAAGCCAGGTTGTCTTCAGCGGGCAGCGGGATTAAGAAAACGGGGATTCTGGCCTTATCCATGACAGAACGGGCCACATTGCCCATGATTGCCCGCGCCACAAATCCTTTTCCGTGATTTCCAAGAACAATCAAATCGCACTTTTCCTCATCCGCCGCTTTTAATATCTCATGGACGGGATCTCCTATATGAACAAAAATTTTATCGACGAGGGCAACGCAGGCCAGATTGTTCTTTTCCTCCACCCGATTGCAGAAATTATGGAGAGTGGTTTTGATTTCCGCAATGGCCGCCCCTGGCTTGTCTTTATTCAGATTGACCGTCTGGCCACCGAAGGTTGCAACCATATGTTCGACTACATGCAAAATGTAAATCTCCGCATCGTACTTTTTAGCCATATCTATGGCGAAATAAAAAGCATAGACGGAATTTTTGCTGAGGTCTGTTGCGTAGAGTATTTTTTTAATGTGCGGAATCATTTTTCTATCCTCCCTTCTCTTTTCAGGAAATAAGGATGAATCCCGACCAACGGCCGGGATACGATTGCTGTCGGTGATATTTTAAATGCATTATGCACTTTCTGCCTGTTTGAAATCAAGCCTTTTCTTGAAAGTTGATTTTGTTACCGCGGGAAACCGGCCTCAGCTTTCGTGTTCGGGATTGAAATATAACACGCGAAGCACCCGGAGCGTAAGCGATCGGCTGGATAGCCCTGATATGCTTATCCATCATTTTCTAATCATAACAAGAAGCATCTTAAACCGAGGGTTTGCTTTTAAAGAATGCGGCTTATTCGCAGGCATTATAATTATTTCACCTTCTCTGACTGTATGTACTGAGCCGGCAATTGTTATATCCGCAACGCCGTCAATAATCTGAACAAGCGCATCAAAAGGTGCGGTATGCTCGCTCAATCCTTGTCCGGAATCGAAAGCAAACACCGTAACCGTCCCAACACTTTTATCTATAATAGCGCGACTAACAACAGATCCGGGCTGATAAGAAACCATGCCTTTTACATTTATAACTTTTCCGATGACATTGTTTTTGTCTGACATGTGATCCCCCTTTATTTTTGTATAACAATTAATGTACCAACCTGGTTATTTCCGGAATTTTGAACTCTTTATACTCTTTTTAAATTCTGATAAAAAGAAAAAATACATAAAACCCAGCTTATTTTAACTTTTTCTACTTGGTAATTCATGATAATAGTGTGGTAACATCTGTGTGAGCAAAAGAAAGATAAAGCAGAAATTAAATCAATAACATTATGAATGAAGATTTATTAAGAAAAAACCTGGCTGGTAAATTAATTGGCCATAATCTTTATTATTATCCGTCAATCGGTTCGACCAATGAGGAAGCGTATCGTCTGGGAGCAGCAGGCGCCGCCGAGGGGACGGTTGTAATCGCCGACCGGCAAACGAAAGGGAAGGGGCGGATGCAGAGAATATGGCATTCGCCGGCGGGCGGTAATATTTATACATCTTTCATTTTACGGCCGTCGCTGGAAACTGGTCGAACGCCGCAACTGACATTGCTGGCGGGTGTTGCTGCCGCCGAAGTATTGGATAAACATTGCGAGGGAAAAGTTGAACTGAAATGGCCTAACGATATTTTAATCGGCGGGAAAAAAGTCTGCGGCATTTTATCTGAAATGAAAATGACCGGCGGCAAGGTGGAATTTGTTGTCATCGGCATCGGTATCAACGTGAACATTAATGTCCGGCAGTTTTCCCCGGAACTTCGTTTTCTGGCGACAAGTTTGCGCGAAGAAACAGGCCGGGCAATAGCGCGCGAAGATTTGCTAATAAGCCTCTATGAAAATATCGCAAAATGGTATAAAAAGCTTCTGCAGGAAGGCTTTGCTCCCGTTAAAGAAAAGTGGCTCAGTCTGGCGGCCATGATCGGCAGGGACGTGCAAATTACTTTGCACAATGAAACTGTCACCGGCCGGGCTTGCGGCATTGATGATACGGGTTCACTGCTGCTGGTTGATGCCGGAGGCGGGACAATCAGTATTACGGCGGGAGACACGACAATATTGAAGGAGAATAAAAATGTTGCTGGTAATTGATGTCGGCAATACCAATACGGTCCTGGGTTTGTATGACGGCGATAAACTGGTGCATGACTGGCGCATCCGTACCGAATCTGACCACACCATTGATGAATATGGTGTGCTGATATTGAATTTGTATCATTCCAGTCGGTTAAAGCTCAACGAAATAAAAGCGGTCAAGGCTATTATTATTTCCTGCGTTGTGCCGCCGATGCTCAATATTCTGGAACCGCTGTGCGTTAAGTATTTTAATGTCAAACCGCTGATAGTCGGCCCCGGCATTAAAACGGGCATGCCGATATTTTACGACAATCCCCGCGAAGTCGGCGCCGATAGGATTGTCAACGCTGTTGCCGCTTTCGATAAATACCGAAAAGAATCAATTATCGTTGATTTCGGCACGGCGACAACTTTTGATTATATCTCCGCGAAGGGCGAATATATGGGCGGCTGCATTGCTCCGGGGATAGTCATTTCCAGCGAGGCTCTCTTTGAGCGGGCCTCTAAACTGCCGCGGGTCGAATTCAGCAGGCCGAAGACGGTTATCACCAAAGATACCATTAGCGCAATGCAGGCCGGCATTATGTTCGGCTACGCGGGTCTGGTGGACGGGATTGTGGAGCGGATGAAGGCGGAGGTAAAATCCAAGCCGCTGGTTATCGCCACAGGAGGATTGGCCAAAGTGGTTGCTCCGGAAACAAAATGTATAGACAAGATAGAAGAAATGCTGACTCTGGAAGGGTTGCGTATCATTTATAAACTGAATGTAAAACAATAATATTTTAGTCACAATTTGACGAGGTAGTTATTCATGTTGAATGTAGGACTAACCGGCGGAATCGCCAGCGGCAAATCAACTGTTGCAGAGATGTTTGTCCGTCACGGAGCAAGCCTGATTGACCTGGATAAGCTGGCTCACGATGTGGAAAAGCCGCAGCTTCCCGCTTGGGAAGAGATAGTCGAGTCTTTCGGCGAAAGCATTCTGCTGGTGGATGGCAGCATTAACCGCAATAAGCTGGCAAAGATTGTTTTTGCCAATAAAGAAAAATTACTGAAACTTAACCAAATTGTTCATCCGCATGTGCTGAGGGAATGGCAGAGGCGGCTTCAGGAAATCGAAAAGAAGAACAAAAAGGCGATTATAATTTCCGATGTGCCGCTTTTATTTGAAGAGAAACTGCAAAACAGGGTGGATATAACCCTGCTGGTTCTGGCCGCGCCGGGGCAGCAGACCAGCAGATTGATGGCGCGCAACGATTTGACGGAAGCCGAAGCGCAAAGGCGGCTGGAAAGCCAGATGCCGCTTGAAGAAAAAATAAAACTGGCCGACATTGTTATTGAAAACACAGGCGCGCCGGCCGAAACAATAAAAGCAGTCGCTAAGATTTGGCATGAGCTGCTGCTGCGTGAAGAAGAAAAAAGAAAGAAAAGATAACCTTACAAAATGCCGGTGATGAAAAAAGTTCCGACAGCGGGTTTTGTGGCAAATTGTTATTGTCTGTTTATTAAATAAATGGAGGAGAAAAAATGATTGGAAAAAACGTAGTGACTGATTTTTGCGCGAAGGTATCCGAGCCGGTGATTGATACGACAGCTTTCGTTCATCCTCTTGCAGCTGTCATCGGCAATGTCATTATAGGGAAGAATGTGATGGTTTCGCCCTGCGCCTGTGTGCGCGGCGATGAGGGGCAGCCTCTTCATGTAGGAGATGATTCCAATGTGCAGGACGGTGTCATTATCCATGCTTTGGAAACGGAAATGAACGGCAGGGCAATTGAGAAAAACCAAAATGAAGTCGAAGGCAAAAAATACGCCGTTTATGTGGGCAAACGCGTTTCTCTGGCTCATCAGGTGCAGATTCATGGCCCGGCGGTTGTTCTTGATGATACTTTTATCGGTATGAAAACACTGGTTTTCCGCGCCTATGTTGGCCGCAACTGCGTTGTGGAACCGGCGTGCGTGCTGATGGGTGTCAGGATTGCCGACGGCCGCTACGTGCCGGCGGGCTCGGTAGTGAAAACACAGAAAGACGCGGATAATCTGCCGGTTGTCACCGATGATTATGTCTTTAAAAATCTCAACAAGGGCGTTATCCATGTCAACACCGGGCTGGCCAAGGGTTATCTCGCGGCGCAACAATAGATGCCGCTTTAAAATATGCTCGTAAAATATAAATGCTCAGGTCAGGAAAAGCAAAACGCCTGTCTGGCCTGCGGCAAAACGGAAGGGATGAAAAACCGCCGCTACTGCTCGATTAAGTGCCGGCAGAAACTGCGGCAGAAGCTCAATGCCAGAAGCGGTCTTTTGCAGGCTTTGAATACCCGCTATGCGACTTTTTATTTTTCGGATACAATAATTACGATGGATGTTGTTCCGCACGGTGTCAAAGAGATATTCCGGTTTACTCAAGCGAGATCATCGGGGCATAGTCCGGGAGAAGATTATTCTAAAATGGCGGATATGTTAGGCCATGCCTGGTGGGATGTCGAAAAGAAAACAAACAGAAAATATCTTGCTTCCCGTCATGTTCTTGAAATGGCTTCACGCCATGATGTACCGTTAACATCTTTTCACCCCCGGAAAATATCTTCGCCCGCTGTGCAGAAAAAATATCTGGAATATCTCGCTCTCGATAAGGCCGAACTTAATTCCCGTGAATTGCGTCAGATAATTAAAAACGCCTACCGCCGGCAGGCAAAAATTCACCATCCGGATATCGGCGGCAGCGCAGTACGGTTTAGGAAAATTCATGAAGCCTATAAAGGAATGCTGCACTGGGCGGAGAATCCCGAATTTATTGTGCGCCGCGGCTTTATTGATAAATGGTTTTATGATGGAGATAAAAAACACTGGGTGCAGCCCATGCCGGATAAATAAACACAAGTTTAAATTACAGTTGCGTCATCGAATCAACGGCAGTCGCCTTTTCTTTTAGCCAGCTCCAGGGCTCTGCAGTTTCCCAAATCACACGCTCTTTTTGCATCAGGGCAGCCAAGCTCAGGGTTACCCTGCGATAACCAGGCAATCCCCCGGCCGTTATAGGCATCGGAATAATCTTGTTTCAGTCGGATAGCTTCGTTGAAGTCATCAATGGCGCTTTGATAATTGTTGAGTTTAAAATAAACAACCCCCCTGTTATAGTAGACTAAGGCGGAAATCCGTTTCAGACGTATTGCTTCATTATAATCATTGATGGCCGGCTGATACCGGCCCAATTCACCATAAGCAGTCCCCCTGTTGTCGTAGGCTTCGGCATAAAGCGGTTGTCGGCGAATTGCCTCGCTGAAATCCCTGATGGCGCTTTCATAATGGCCCAGCAGAATATTGGAAACTCCCCGGCGGCAGTAGGCAAATTCAGAATCCGCTTGCAGACGGATTGCCTCGTCGAAGTCTGCGATGGCCTGCTGATGCCGGCCGGTGGCCGCGTAAGCGGTTCCCCTGTTATAGTAGGCATTGGCATAAGACGGCTTAATTCGAATTGTTTCGTTGAAGTCCTCGATGGCCTGCTGATAGCGGCCTGATTTGGCGTAAGTAACACCCCGGGCATTATATGCCAGATAATTATCCTTCGTTACCTGCAAGGCGTGGTTAAAAAGAGTGGAATCATCTTTCCAGTAACCCAATTGCCGCCATGTTAAAAGGCTCAGGCCGGCCAGAATAAGTATTCCTACGGGGAATAAAATATTTTTGCGCATTTTTTCACTTTTAATAAGAGACGGAACACCCCATGTTACCATAAGAGTAATTCCGATTGAGGGCAGATAAATATAGCGGTCGGCCATCGGGTCGCCGACCGGAATGATTCCGATAACAGGCAGTATGGTTATTGCATACCATAGCCAGCCGACGAAGAAATAAGGCAGACGTTTTAATGTGGCAATAACGGCGGCGCTGATAATAATAATCAGCAAAAAGGCAAGCGCAACTTGCCAGACGGGAAGTTGTTCCGAAAAAGGATATATAACAGACAGATCATGAGGCCAAAATGTTTTTTCGAGATAGGTAACAAAAGAAACAGGTGCATTAATAATCCGGGAACTCAGAGAAAAGGGCTGCTCTTCGATGGTGGCTTTTTGCTGAGCATATAGTGTGAGGATGGAGAAAACAGCCGACAGAAGGAAAAGGGGTATTTTTTCCCGGAACTGCCATAACGAAATTATTTTCGCAATCATCGTTTCCGGCGCCTGCTGATTCCGGTGGCCGGAGATATTTTTCCGGAGCGCTTCATTTTTTGCTTTGTTTTTCTTCCTGCCCTGATTCGGGGATACGGGCACGACCCCCGGCAAGTCGGCTCCGGTTTGCTTTGAATTCAGACGGTCCAGCGGCCAGTAATCGAGCAGAATCATCACCACCGGCAGGGTGACAACCATGGATTTGCTCATGAGTCCGCAGGCAAAGGAGAAAAAAACAAGCAGATATTTTTTTAGCGATGGTTTTTCCGTGTAATACACATAAAGGCAGAGGGTAAGCATCCAGAAAAAGGCGCTCAGGACATCTTTTCGTTCAGCTATCCAGGCAACCGATTCCACCCGCAGGGGATGCAGGGCGAAAAAAGCTGCCACAAAGGCACTGCGCCAGACAGATCCCGTCATACGGTTAAAAAGCCAGAAGAGCAGCAGAGAGCTCATGATATGAAGGATAAGATTGGTCAGATGATAGCCGCGCGCATTCAAGCCGTAAAGCTGATTGTCGAGCATCAGGGAAAGCCATGTCAGGGGATGCCAGAATTCGGCGTAAGTCGTGCTGAACGCCCAGCGAATTCCGTCCAGCGTGATTCCTGATTGCACATGGCTGTTCTGAGTAACATAAACGTCATCATCGAAGTTGATGAAGCCGTATTGATGCACCTGCCAGAAAACGGCAAGTATGGTCGCCGTTAGAAAGATATAAATCAGGAGGCTTTTCTTTGTGGGAGAAATATTTATTTTATTCAGCATAGAAAACGACCGTGAAAATATTTACCATATGTTGAATGAGAGTTCAGCCTAAGTCCCGCTGTCCTTAAATGCGGCTAAATCTTCCGGGGTGTTGATGTTCTGAAACAAGCGTCCGTCATGATTGAATGGCTTTATTTTTTCTTCCGGCACTTTCAACAGACGCATCTCTTTATAGAAGCCGGTAATTTTCAATTTGTCGGCGGTAATTAATCTTTTTATCGGTGTCAGACAATTTTTGGAGTAAATCGCATGCAGCGGCTGATAGCCTTCGGCTACTTCGGGCACGATAATATCGTGCCTGGCGGCTAAAGCTGTCATGTATTGAATAAAATCATGGCTGAGAAAAGGCATATCGCAGGCGGAAGCAAAGGAATAATTATGGGAGGAGTAAAATAAGCCGGTATAAATTCCGCCCAGCGCGCCCTTTCCTTTGTAAATATCGGTAACAATAAACGCATCGGAAAATTCCGTATAGGCCAGCGGATCGTTGGTGACAATAATTATTTCGGCAAATATTTCCCGGTAAATATCGAGCGTCCTGTCAATCAGACGTCTGTTTTCTATTTTGAGAAATGCTTTTGGCTCTCCCATCCGGGAGTTCTTGCCGCCCGCTAAAATTATTCCGGTTATTTTAGTTTTTTTCGTCATCATATAAAAAGAGGAAGGCGGATAAAAAAACCGCCTTCCTCTTTTTATAACTTAAATAATGAAAAAATTAAACGTGTTTCTTCGCCGGCGCTTTTACCAGGGCAATCATTAAGACTGCAATCGCCACAACGACAGCTCCGACAATAAACGGCACGTAGTATGATTTGGTAATGTCTTTCAGCATGCCGCCTACATAGGGTCCGACAAATCCGGCAAAGCCGAAAGAGGTAAATAGAAGCCCATAGTTGGCGCCCTGCGAAGTAGGCCCATAATAATGCAGGCAGGTCGAGGGAAACAGTGTGAACATGGCTCCGTAGTTCCATCCGATTAAAGCGGCAATTACGCCCAGAAACACAACATCCTTGCCCGCCGGGTAAAGCAGGGCCATTGCCGCAACCTGAACCGCCATAATAGTAACAAGTGAAGCTTTCGCACCGAATTTATCAGCCGCGTAGCCGATGAGAATTCGTGTTGCCGCATTAAAAACAGCCAGCGTACTGACGACCATTGCTGCTTGCATCGGCTGCAAACCGGAATCAATACCGTGTCCGGCAATATGACCGATAACCATCAAACCGGCAAAAGCGCCGCAGAAATATCCGACATAAAGCATCCAGAATTGCGGTGTTCGTATTGTTTCGCTGAAGGTAAAGTCTCTTGTTTCCTTGACAACTCCTTGGTCAGCGGAAGGCGCGGGTGGAGTCCAGCCTTTCGGTTTCCAGCCTTTAGGCGGGACCGAGAGACAAGCCGCGGAAAGCAGGCCCATAATACCCATGGCTATGCCGACGAAATAAAAAACATAACGCCAGCCATAGGCAGGATTATTGATAATCGAAGTAGCCAGAGGCGCCATAATAAAAGAGCCCAAACCCAGACCAACAACGGCAAAACCTGTTGCCAGCGCTCTTCTGTCCGGCCACCATTTCGGAGCTGTGGCAATCGGCGGTAAATAAACAAGGCCACCGCCTAAGCCGGCAATTAAGCCAAACGTCAAATACAGATGCATTTTACTGGTGGCGAATCCGGCGCTAAAAAAACCAACGCCCAGCAAGATTGCGCCGATCGCAACAACAATCCTGGGGCCGTACTTATCGCTCATTTTGCCGGCAATGAATGTGATTAAGCCAAATGCCAAAACACAAATAGAAAAAGCCATGGAAATATCCGCGCGGCTCCAACCAAATTCAGCGTTCAACGGTTTAATAAACACGCTCCATGCATAAAGAAGCGCACCGCAAGTTGTTGATCCCAGTACTCCCCCTAGTAGCGGGATCCAACGGGGAATTGAAGCTTTAACTTCATTTTCTGTTCCCATAAAACCCTCCTTTTTATAAAAATTTATAATAACGATATTTTTTTCGGCTTTAGCATAAAGAATAACGTACAAGCAATAAAAAAACATAACTTCTAGCGGTAATAATAAAATTGCAGCAATATGATGTTAATATTGTATCAATATATTAATATATTAGACAGTTTTGATAAAATATGTTAGGGGAGGCTCAATTATTTTACTACCATAAGGAGGAGAGGTAAATGACAGAGGGCCGTGTAATGAATCGTTGGTATGTTGTCATCGGTGCAATATTGATTCAATTATGTTTGGGGGCAATTTATGCGTGGTCGGTATTTACACCGGCATTAATGAAACCGGTTGTGGAAACAGGGAAAGTTTATGTGGAAGCAAAAAAGAGTACTTTTGACGCAGGTAAAGTATTCCTGAAAGATGGTACGACTGTTGAAGCTGGTAAAATTGTTCAGGGCAAAAATGTTTTAGTAGAAGGAGAAAAGGTTATTATTGAAGGAAAAGCGGTTCCGGGTGGTAAATATGGTTTTACTGCCGGACAGACTCAATGGGTTTTCTCCGCAGGTCTGCTTATTTTTGCTATTGTCATGGTTGCTGCCGGCAGAATGATGAAGAAGGTAGGGCCAAAGAAACTGGCCACGTCCGGCGGTATTGTTTTAGGGATTGGTTATATTCTGGGCGGTTTGCTGGGCAGTAGCTTTGTGGCTCAGCTGATATGTATCGGTGTTATCGGCGGCGCCGGTATCGGTTTGGCGTATGTCGTTCCCATTGCCGTTGGTGTTAAGTGGTTTCCCGATAAAAAGGGAATGGTCACCGGTTTGGCAGTTGCCGGTTTCGGCTTTGGCGCTTTAATCTGGGTCAAATCCGCCGGAGCCTGGTTTAATTTAATTAACACGCTTAATTTTTTTGGTCTGGGCGGGGTTCAAAGTGTGTTTTTCCTCTATGGTGTTATATTCCTTGTTGCTGTTCTTCTGGGCAGCATCGTAATGGTTGACCCGCCGGCCGGATATGTGCCGGAAGGATGGACGCCACCGGCACCCGCATCAACCGGAACACCGGCTGCCTTTTCTTCAGGGATGAACGATTTTGAACCGGCGCAAATGATGAAAACTCCTCAGTTTTATATGACATGGCTGACCTTCTTATTTTCCGCCATGGCCGGATTAATGGTTATCGGTGTTATCGCCCTCTTCGGCATTGATGCTCTAAAGTCGTCTGGCCTGACCGTTGAAGCCGCAGCCGCCGTTGCCGGTACGGCAATGGGCTGGTATGCCATTCTTAACGGTTTGGGGCGCATTGTCTGGGGAACTGTATCGGATAAAATCGGCCGGAAAATTTCCATATTCCTGATGTGCTTGCTGCAGGGCATCATTATGCTTTTGTTCTACAAGATGGGATTTGCGGCCGGTACATTAATTCTGGGTGCCTGTATTATCGGTTTTAATTTCGGAGGGAACTTTGCTCTTTTCCCGGCAATTACTGCTGATTATTTCGGTAATAAAAACGTGGGGCTGAACTATGGCTATGTGTTTTTGTCATACGGTATTGCAGGAATTATCGGTCCGCAAATCGCCGGATATTTCAAAGATACGGCCAAAGGAAGCGGTGATCCTTCCGTCTGGATAACGCCATTTATGATTGCCGGTATTGCCTGTCTGGTCGGCGCTGCAATTACCCTGATAGTTAAGCCCCCGAAAAAGGCTTAACTGTTAACGATTTTGTTAAGATAACATGTAAAATAAGTTAATGATACAGGGCGGACTTCATGTCCGCCTTATTTTTCTGAAAAGCCAATTCCGCAAGAAAAACAAGAGAAATCACCTAACCACATAAAGGTGACTAGAGATCACACGAGGTCACGTTTACCCGGTTAATTTTCCGGGAATTAGTCCCTGGAAAAGGGCCTTCAGGCTTTTTGGCAAGCTTTGGAATCAGTTTGCCAGGTATCCTTTGGAGTTTCTATTATTATTTCTCTTGACATTAAATTTTATTTGATTTACAAACGTAGTGACTGTTGGTCATATCTCGACTGTCAGTCAAGCAAAGCCGGAATGCCAGCCAGAGAGTGTGTCTTATGGGGCTTGTCGAGCGTAGAGAAAAAGAGAGGAATAACCGCCGTAATCTTATCTTAAAATCGGCAAGAACTCTTTTCCTGGAAAAAGGCTTCAAAAGTGTAACGGTTGATAAAATCGCCAGGCATTCTGAATTAGGCAAGGGCTCCATCTATTTTTATTTCAACAGCAAAGAAGAAATCTATGCACAGGTTCTCTTAAACGACATCAACAAATTCCACCAGCAGGCTTTTGCTCTGCTGGAAAACAAAAAATCGGCCACTGATTTATTTTATAAATTTTCGCATTTTTATACTGATATTTTTTTAAATGATCGGGAATTATTCAGAATTCTGATGACTTATATGCTGAATACCGAGCGGATGAAGCTGCCTGTTGAACTGGATAATAAAATCATTATCGCCATGCACAGAACCATTGATGCCATTGGCAGAATTTTACAAATAGGAATCGAGGAGAAAGAATTTCCGCCGAATATCAACTTGATTCACAGTCAATACGCAATCTGGGGATTGCTCAATGGCATTATTTCCCTGCATATTTTTTCGGGTTCTGAAGTTAAGCGGCCAGACAGGATTCGTTCCACAATTGATTCGGCATTAGAGATATTTATAGCGGGATTAAAAAGGGATAGAGAAGTTAAAAAACAGTAGTAAAAAAGTGAAAGGGGGTTTTTATGAGCAATTTACTTGTCAACTTGAGGGATCAGCAATTTGTTCTCTTTGAGCAACTGGGCGTGGATAAGTTATTCGCGAGCGAGTTGTTTGGCGGTTTTACCAAAGATGACGCGCTGATGATGCAGAAAGAAGCGGAGAAGATGGCGATTAATGTTCTGTTGCCGACATATGCGCCGGGCGACAAAGAGGGTTGTGAATTAAAAAACGGCAAAGTTGTAGTTCCTTCCTGCTACAGGGAAGCCTACAAGAAATTCGTGGAAGGAGGCTGGGCCTGCGCGATGAGGTCTCCAGATGTCGGCGGTCAGGGAGTGCCGATCGTACTTTCTACGGCCTATTCGGAATGTTTCGGAGCAGCGAATTTTGCTTTTCTGATGTATCCGGGGCTGACAAACGGCGCTGCCGGGTTGATTGAAAAATTCGGCACGGAAGAGCAGAAAAACAAATATATGTTAAAAATGTATTCCGGCGAATGGACAGGTACAATGTGTCTCACCGAGCCCGGTGCCGGCAGTGATGTCGGTGCTTTAAGAACAACGGCAAAAAGACTGCCGGACGGCACCTTCAGCATATCAGGCACAAAATGTTTCATTTCCTGCGGCGATCACGATTTGACTGATAATATCATTCATCCGGTGCTGGCGCGTATTGAAGGTGATCCGGCCGGCACGGAAGGCATTTCGATATTTATTGTTCCCAAGTACCGGGTAAAGAATGACGGTTCCATCGGTGAATCCAACGACGTCAAAACAGGCAATGTTGAACATAAAATGGGCATCAAGGGTTCGGCAACCTGCACATTGAACTTTGGTGATGATGGTAAATGTATCGGCGAACTTCTGGGTAAAGAACGGCAGGGTCTGAAAATAATGTTCCATATGATGAATGAAGCCCGTCTGGAAGTGGGTATGCAGAGCCTTGGCCATGCTTCGGCAGCTTATGAACATGCAGTGCAGTATGCTAAAGAAAGAATTCAAAGCGTGCCTGTCTGGGAAATGAAAAATCCGGATGCCAAAGCTGTCGCCATTATTCAGCATCCCGACATCCGCCGCCGCTTGCTGTTAATGAAATCTTACGTGGAAGGAATCCGGGCGCTCAATTATTTTGCCGGTTACTGCATGGATATGGCGCGCATTGCCAAAACCGACGAAGAAAAAGAAAAATGGAACGGTTTTGTCGAATTGCTGACTCCGGTGTGCAAAGCCTATTCTTCCGATACGGCGATGAAGGTATGTTCGCTGGCAATTGATATTTACGGCGGCTATGGCTATTGCGCCGAGTATCCTGTTGAACAGTACATGCGTGACTGCCGTATTGCTCCCATCTATGAGGGAACCAACGGCATTCAGGCGCTTGATCTTGTCGGCCGCAAGCTGGGCATGCGCAAGGGCATGAATGCGATGAATCTGTTCGGCGAAATAAATAACACCATCGCAGCTGCGCAAAAACTTGCTGATTTACAGGCTTCCGCCAAGTATCTGGAAGACGCCAATAACGCGGTGATTGATCTGACGCTGCATAT
>JAKLDS010000046.1 GCA_022703375.1 Deltaproteobacteria bacterium
GGTTACGGAATAGCGATACTCACAGCTTCCCGCGGCGTTATTACCGATCAGGAAGCCAGAGAATTGAATGTCGGCGGTGAACTTCTGTGTAATGTGTGGTAAATTTATTATACTAACTGGGAGAAGTTGTTCATGTCAAGAATAGGTAAGAAACCTGTCATATTTCCTAAGGCTGTGAAGATAAGCCTGAGCGGCGCGGTCGTAAAAGTGGAAGGGCCGAAGGGTAAGCTTTCGCAGCAGTTGCCGGATGGAGTCAAGTTGGTGATAACAGACGGTAGTGTGGTTGTGGAACGAACTTCTGAGGAAAGAACGGCCAGAGCTTATCACGGTTTAGTTCGGACTTTAATCAACAATATGGTGACCGGTGTTACCAGCGGATTTCAGAAAACACTGGAGATATCGGGAGTCGGTTATCGTGCGGAAGTTGCCGGCAGTGCATTGAAAATGGTTTTAGGCTATTCCAGTCCGGTACAATATTCTATTCCCAAGGGGATAGAGGTGAAAGTAGATAAGCAGGTCGCGGTGAGTATTTCGGGAATTGATAAAGAGTTGGTGGGTAGAGTGGCTGCGGAAATTCGGGCTTTGAAAAAGCCGGAGCCTTATAAAGGTAAAGGCATTAAATATGCCGGTGAACATATTCGGCGCAAGGCCGGCAAGTCAGCCGCAAAATAAACAAAAATAGTTGTTGCGAGGTAGATGAAGTGGCTTCCAAGAAGACGCAGAAGATAAGAGATAAAAGAGAATTGAGAGTTAGAAGCAGGATTTCCGGAACAAAAGAAAAGCCGCGCCTTTGCGTGTTTCGTTCGGACAGGCATATTTATGCCCAGGCTATTGACGACGCTCAGGGTGGGACGATAACAACAGCTTCAACGTTAAGCAAGGAACTGGCGGGAAAAATCAAGGGCAAGAAAAAAATAGAAGTAGCCAAGGAAGTAGGACGGTTGATAGCGAGCCGCTTGCAGGCTCTGGGCGTGAATAAAGTCGTATTTGATAGGGGAAGGTTTCTCTATCATGGTCGCGTGAAGGCTCTGGCGGATGCCGCGCGGGAAAATGGTCTTAAATTTTAAATAACGAATTTGAAGAGTAATCATGGCAAGAAAAGAATCGGTTGATAAGAAAGATTTAAGGGAAGTGGAGCTCCTCGACAGAGTAATTGCCATCAACAGAACGGCAAAGGTCGTCAAGGGAGGCAGACGTTTTCGCTTCAGCGCCATTGTGGTTGTCGGTGACGGCAAAGGCATGGTCGGCGCAGGACTGGGTAAGGCGCATGAAGTTCCCGAAGCTATCCGCAAGGGGATGGAAATGGCTAAGAAAAATATGGTTAAGGTTGCTGTTATCAAGAAAACAGTGCCTTATGAAGTTATCGGCAATTTCGGAGCGGGCAGAGTTTTGTTAAAACCGGCAGCCGAAGGTACAGGACTGATTGCCGGCGGTGCAGTGCGTGCCGTACTGGAAGTGGCTGGCGTGCATAACATTTTGACAAAATGCCTGGGTTCGCATAACCCGCATAATTTAGTGAAAGCCACTGTTGATGGGCTTTGCCAGCTAAAAGATCCGGAAGAAATTGCCGCGCAGAGAAGCGGTAGATAAATATTTCAGTCAACGAGGTAGTTGCAGTGGGCAAAAAGTTAAAAATTACGATGATTCACAGTGTAATAGGGCGTCCGGAAAAACAGCGTATGGTTTTGCGTGGTCTGGGGCTGACCAGAATTGGCAAGACGGTTATCCTGGCCGATTGTCCGCAGGTTCGCGGTATGGTGAATAAAGTAAGTCATTTAGTCTCAGCGGAAGAAACAAAGGAGTAAAAAATGGATTTAAGTTCTTTGCAAGCTCCTGCGGGTGCAACCAAAAAGAGAAAAAGAGTGGGACGGGGTGACGCTTCCGGCCACGGCGGTACGTCCGGCAAGGGACACAAGGGACAGAAAGCGCGTTCCGGCGGCTACGTGCGTGACGGTTTCGAAGGCGGTCAGATGCCGCTTTCCCGCAGATTGCCGAAAAGAGGATTCCGTAATCCTTTTCGCAGTAAAATTATCCCTGTTAATGTTGGCGATTTATCCAAGATATTTAAAAAGGGCGATGTGATTGATGAAGCTGCTATTTTAGCGAAAGGCATCGTCAGGAAAAATAACGATGGCATTAAAATTCTGGCCAAAGGTGAAATGAAAATTCCTGTTAAAATGAAAATGGCCCGGATCAGCCCGGCCGCTAAACAGAAAATCACCGCTGCCGGCGGTTCAATAGAAGAGGTAATATAAATTGTTAGAAGGACTGGGCGGAGTCTCAAAAATACCTGAACTACAGAGAAGAATTTTATTCACTCTGCTGCTTTTGGCGGTTTATCGGATTGGTGTGCAAATTCCGACTCCCGGTATCGACAGTGTAGCTCTGGCTGCTTATTTCGAACAGATGCGGGGATCTATCTTCGGCTTGATGGATATGTTTGCCGGGGGAGCTTTGGCGAATTTTTCCATTTTCGCCCTCGGAATCATGCCCTACATCAGTTCTTCGATTATTTTACAATTGCTGACGGTTGCCGTTCCCCATCTGGAGAAATTATCCAAAGAAGGAGAATCGGGACGCCGTAAGATTACTCAATATACCCGTTACGGAACCGTTCTTTTAAGTGTCATCCAGGGTTTCGGAATAGCTTTCGGGTTGCAAAGCCAGGGCGGGCCGAGCGGAGCCCCGATTGTTCTTAATCCGGGATTGTCTTTTATAATAATGACCGTAATCACGCTCACGGCGGGTACGGCCTTCATCATGTGGCTCGGAGAAACGATTACGGAAAAAGGAATCGGCAATGGGATATCGCTGATAATTTTCGCCGGCATCGTCTGCGGTTTTCCGGCGGCTGTGTACAATACGTTTCGGCTGTTGTCTGCCGGTGAGATGGGAATTCTGCTCATCATCGGGCTGATTATTTTATTCATAGTCGTGATTGGTGTGATAGTTTTTGTCGAAGGCGGGCAGCGGCGGATTCCCGTGCAGTATGCGAAAAGAGTTGTCGGTCGCAAGATGTACGGCGGACAGACCACACATTTGCCTTTGAAGGTTAATTCAGCGGGAGTTATCCCGCCGATTTTTGCCTCTTCGGTAATTATGTTTCCCGCGACTATCGCGAATTTTGCGCCGACAGGATTTATCAAGAGTATTGCGAACTACTTGATGCCCGGAACCTGGAGTCACGAAATTCTTTATGTAGCTGCAATCTTTTTCTTCTGCTTTTTTTACACGGCCGTTACAATCAAGCCTGATGATATGGCGGATAATATGAAGAAATTCGGCGGTTACGTCCCGGGAATCCGCCCCGGTAAAAAGACAGCCGACTACATAGAAAATATTCTGGAGAAGCTGACATTCAGCGGGGCCATTTATGTTTCGATAATTTGCGTATTGCCGAACATTTTGATTACTCAATTGAACACACCGTTCTACTTCGGCGGGACGTCATTGTTGATTGTTGTCGGTGTGGCGATGGATACAGCCAGCCAGATTGAGTCTCACTTGCTGACTCGCCAATATGACGGATTTATGAAAAAGGGGCGCATTGCTCGCCGGCGCTAGCGGAGGGTTTGCCAGAAGGTCTGGATTATGATAGTTCTGAAACTTCCGGATGAAATTAAAAAAGCAAGAATGAGCAGCCGGATTGTTGCAGAAGTACTGGATACGTTGAGAAAACTGGTGAGGCCGGGCGTCAAAACCATAGAACTTAACAGAATCGCCGAGCAGATAACCGCTAAAAGAGGCGCGAAGCCGGCATTCAAAGGATACCATGGTTATCCTTATGCTCTTTGCACATCGGTGAATGAAGAAGTTGTTCATGGGATGCCTTCCGAGCGGGTTTTGCAGGAAGGTGATATCATCGGTCTTGATTACGGAGTTTATTATCAGGATTATTACGGTGATGCGGCCATCACGGTGCCGGTGGGAAAAGTTAATGAAGAAGTGCGCCGGCTGATGAAAGTGACTGAGCAGAGTCTGTATGACGCAATTGCCCAGACAACGGCTGGCAACAGACTGGGTGATATATCGGCGGCAGTGCAGATGAGGGCTGAACAAGCCGGTTTTTCCGTAGTCAGGGATTTTGTCGGACACGGCATCGGCAAAAATCTTCATGAAGAACCGCAAATTCCCAATTTTGGGAAAAAAGGACGCGGCGTCGAGTTGAAAGTGGGCATGATTTTCGCCATTGAACCGATGGTGAACATGGGAAGTTATAAAGTAAAGGTTTTGCCGGATGGCTGGACGGTTGTTACGGAAGATAATGGATTCTCGGCTCATTTCGAGCACTCGGTAGCCATTACTGATAATGGTCCGGATATTTTAAGTAAGCTAAATTAGTAAAGCAGGCAGGATAAACGGCATCAGATAGTTTATGGCAAAAGAAGAAGCAATAGAAGTTGAAGGTAAAGTTATCGAGCCATTGCCCAACGCCATGTTTCGGGTTGAACTGGAAAACGGCCACAAAGTGCTGGCTCATATTTCCGGAAAAATGCGGATGCATTTTATTAAAATACTGCCGGGCGACAAAGTGACGGTTGAACTATCTCCGTATGATTTGACACGGGGCCGGATTACTTACCGGACAAAATAAGAAATTTTTTTGAAGATTAAGGAGTAGAAGCGTGAAAGTAAGATCATCTGTCAAAAAAATATGCGAGAAGTGTAAGATTGTAAAACGCAAGGGTGTATTGCGCGTCATTTGTGAGAACCCTAAACATAAACAGCGTCAGGGATAATTTTCAGGAGGATATATCTAGTGGCACGAATTGCTGGTGTTGATTTACCAAAAAATAAAAGAATGGAAGTTGCCTTAACTTATATTTACGGCATCGGACAAACCAAGGCGAAAATCATTCTGAAGGAAGCGGGTGTAAGCCCTGATACCCGGACGGATGAGCTTGCCGATTCCGAAATATCGGCATTGCGTAATGCGATTGACAAGGAAGCCAAGGTGGAAGGAGATTTGCGCCGTGATGTATCAATGGCGATTAAAAGATTGATGGATATCGGCACCTACCGTGGTTTGCGGCACCGCAAAGGTCTGCCGGTAAGGGGACAGAGAACTCATACCAACGGCCGTACTCGCAAGGGGCCGCGCCGCGCTATTGCAGGTAAGAAAAAGTAATTATTCCGAACCGGAGGAAAAATGGTAAAGGCAGTCAGAAAAACAGGCAAGAAAAAAGAAAAGAAAAACGTCCCAGAAGGGGTTGCTCATATTCAATCCACTTTTAATAATACGATAGTGACAATAACGGACTTGAGCGGTAAAGTTATTGCCTGGTCATCGGCCGGGTTGCAGGGATTTAAAGGTTCCCGCAAGAGCACGCCTTTTGCGGCGCAGATGGCTGCGGAAGATGCCGTGCGCAAGGCCAAAGAGCAGGGAATGCGCAAAGTGCAGGTATATGTGAAAGGACCCGGAGCGGGCAGGGAATCGGCATTACGTTCACTGCAGTTGGCGGGGTTGACCATAACAATGATTCGCGATGTGACGCCGGTGCCGCATAATGGTTGCCGGCCGCCGAAACGTCGCCGGGTCTAACAAGTTAATGAAAAATTATTTCAGGAAATAGGGAGGCATTAGTTGGCAAGATACACTGAATCCTCATGTAGGTTATGTCGCCGCGATGGTTTGAAGCTTTTTCTCAAAGGCGATAGGTGTTATACGGAGAAATGCGCTTTTGAAAGAAGGGGCTATGCTCCCGGACAACACGGCCAGGCGCATAAAAAACAGAATTCTGATTATGGCGTTCAATTGCGGGAGAAGCAAAAGCTCAAAAGAATGTACGGCCTGCTGGAGAAGCAGTTCCGTGGTTATTTTGAGAAGGCCGACCAGCAGAAGGGTATCACGGGAACAAACCTGCTGCTGCTTCTGGAAAAACGATTTGACAACATGGCTTTCCGCATGGGTTTTTCCAATTCGCGGACGGAAGCGCGGCAGTTAATTCGCCATGGCCATTTTCTTGTGAACGGCAAGGCCGTAAATATTCCATCTTATCTGCTGAAGGCCGGTGATGAAGTTACAGTTAAGGAAGGCAGCCGTAAAATCACCAAAATACTGGAAGCAGTGGAAACTGTGGCAAGACGCGGTGTGCCGCACTGGCTGGAGCTGGATAAAGAAAACTTTAAAGCCTCCATCAAAATGCTGCCGGTAAGAGAAGATATGGTAATGCCGGTACAGGAACAGCTTGTCGTAGAGCTTTATTCGAAATAACAGAACATATTATTTATAAAAACCAGCTAAAAGGTGGGTTTAATTATGCAGAGAAACTGGTCGAGTTTGATTCGTCCCAAGCGTATAGATGTTGATGAAGCAACGCGTACGCGTTTCTATGGAGAATTTACGATTCAACCTCTGGAAAGAGGTTTTGGTGTTACTCTGGGAAATTCCCTGCGCCGGGTGCTGCTTTCCTCCATTCAGGGAGCGGCTATTGTTTCCATTAAAATCGAAGGCGTTTTACATGAATTTTCCACGGTTCCCGGTGTCAAAGAAGACGTAACCGACATTATCCTGAACCTGAAGGGTGTGCGTTTTAAGCTGGCACAGGGTGATAAAAAGATGCTGCGGATTCATGTGGAAAAAGAAGGTCCGATTACCGCCGGCGATATCATCACTGACAGCACGGTAGAAGTATTGAATCCCGATCATTACATTGCCTCAAAATCCGGCAAAGGTTCTTTTTCGGCGGAAATCATGATTAAGATGGGCAAGGGGTATGCCCCTGCTAAAAAAGAGCTGGAGCCAGATCAGCCCGAAGGAACAATCAATATTGACGCGACTTTTACGCCGATTAAAAAAGTAAATTATATCGTATCCAACGCGCGCGTCGGCCAGATTACCGATTATGATAAACTGGTACTGGAAATCTGGACGGACGGCAGTGTCAGACCGGAAGACGCCGTCGCCTATTCGGCTAAAATACTCAAGCAACAACTGGAAGTGTTTATTAATTTCGAAGAAGTTGACGAAGAAGTGGCGCCGATTCTGGAAGATGAAAAGGGAAATGTCAAAGAAGTATTGCAGCGTTCGGTGGAAGATCTGGAGTTGTCTGTCCGTTCCGCGAACTGCCTGAAGAACGCGGGCATCAACACTATTGGCGAACTGGTGCAAAAAACAGAAAATGAAATGCTCAAAACAAAGAATTTCGGCCGTAAATCATTGAGTGAAATTAAAGATATTCTTGGTGAATACGGCCTCACCTTTGGTATGAAACTTGATTTTGCCCCCTGGAATGAACAGGGAGAAAATTAATATTTATTAAGAACCTCCGGGATTTGATTGTCAGGAAAGGAAGATATCAGCAATGTATCATGGAAAGGCAGGAAGAAAGCTGGGCAGAACAACCAGCCATAAAGAAGCCATGTTTCGCAACATGGTTACTTCCGTAATAAAGCATGAAAGTATTCGGACGACCGATTGCAAAGCCAAAGAACTGAGACCGTTAGCGGAAAAAATGATTACGCTGGGCAAAAGAGGCGATTTGCATGCCCGTCGCCAGGCATTGGCATTGGTGAGAGATAAGGAATCCGTAAACAAGCTGTTTGGCGAACTGGCGGAAAGATTCCGCAATCGGGCGGGAGGATATACCCGTATTATTAAAGCGGGATACCGTTTTGGGGATAATGCCCCTGTATCAATTCTGGAATTCATTCCTGATGAGACGAAAAAAGCAAAAGCCAAGTCCAAAACCAAGGCTAAAGCGAAAGCCAAGGCAAAGGAACCAGCAGTGGAATAAAGAATGGAGTCATTGAAAATATTCAAGGCAGGGTAGAGATACCCTGCCTTTTTTGTTCTTGTAAATGGCATTTAAAAAATGTATTTTATACCACCTTGATTTCGCAGGCTGACTTTGCCGGCAGCGGTTGCGGCATTAAGCTCCGCTGATGCAGGAGAGTTCAACTCACGAATTCCAGTTCATCCCGATAAATCGGGATTCCTGAAATTCGAGTTTCATCGCCGTCTCGTTATCCTGCAAAATTAATATGGTACAATTAAGCCGCAGAGAAGCCGGCAAATATATTTTATCAAGGGAGGTCAGGTCATGTCGGAAAAGAAAATTGGCGAAGTCGTTAAGTTTTTTTCCAAACCATCGGTAGCCGCGGTTAAAATCACCGACGGAGAGCTGAATGTCGGTGAAAGTATCAAATTTACCGGACATACAACTGATTTCATTGATGAAGTTAAATCAATGGAAGTGGATAATAAGTCCGTTCCCAAAGCTTTAGCGGGTGATTTCATCGGCATCAAAGTTTCCGACAGGGTACGGCCGGGCGATGAAGTATTTAAGGTAATTCCTGATTAGCAGAGACAGGCATTCCGCCGTTATCTTTTAATATTCCTAATGCGGCACGCCGGTGGAAGGGCAGAAAAAATCTGATGCCGATATTCTGTGTCATTGATTTAGGTTCCAATGCCATTCGCCTGGCCATCTCTTCAGTGGAAAGAGGCAAACAGCCGCGCCTGATATATACCTGCCGGGAAGCAATAAGAATCGGCGAGGATGTTTTTACCGCCGGCATTATTTCCGGTGAGACCATTCGGCGCTGTGTTACGGCATTTGAAAAATTTCGCTTTTTCATTAATGAACATAAGGTAAAAAGAGTAACGGCGCTGGGGACAAGTGCGCTGCGGGATGCCGGTAATCAAAGAGAATTCATCTCGCGCATCGCGCAGGCTTCCGGCATCACGATAACTCCCATTGACGGGGCTGAAGAAGCGCGTTTGATCAGCAGAGCGGTGGAGACCAGAATAAACCTGCAGAATAAAAACGCCGTCTTATTCGACATCGGCGGCGGCAGTGTGCAGATTGTGCTGCTGGAAGAAGGTGTTGTGACAAAAACAAAGAGCTATCAGGCCGGATGCGTTCGTCTGCTGCATCTCTTTGGCAACAATGCTGAGAACGCAACGGAATTTACGGCAAGTGTGCGCCGGTATCTCGCGTTACTTGCCCCGGTTGTTCGTGCGGAAATCGGTACGGCAAAAACTGATGTTTGTGTCGGACTGGGCGGCAGTGTAAATATTCTCGGATGCCTGCGAAAACAATTACAGGGCAAACACAGCGACAGATTTCTGCTGATAAAAGAACTGAAAAAAATAATCGCTCAATTGCAGTCGCTTTCTTGTCAGGAACGGATTGCTGAATTAAAACTGAGTCCGGACAGGGCCGATGTAATTCTGCCGGCCTCAGTTGTTCTGGAATTTCTCATGGAACACTTCAACATGGACAAGGTCATGATACCATACGTCACTCTGAAGGATGGTGCTCTCGTGGAAATGGCGGCTGAGGAAGAAAAAATTACAGGGAATTCGGTTAGCTGAAATTCCAATAAATAATTGAAAAAATACTGGTGGATTATGTCGCAGGAAAAATTAACGGTACCGTCTTTACCGGCTAAGGGAATCAATCTTGACGATTCGTCGCTGTACATTGACCGGGAGCTTTCCTGGCTGGAGTTTAATCGCCGGGTGTTGGAAGAAGCTCAGGATAATCTTACACCGGCGCTGGAAAAATTGAAATTCGCTTCGATTTTTAGTTCCAATCTCGACGAGTTCTTCATGGTACGCGTCGGAGGGCTTTTCCGCATTCTGGAAACAGATGTCCGGGAAATTGACCCGGCCATGCATTCGCCCATATTAAAGCTTGACGATATTGCGGAAAAGGTGCGCGTTCTGGTCAATGAACAATATAAGTGCTTCATGAATGAGGTATTGCCGCAGCTCAAAAAGGCGGGTATATTGATCAGCAAAATTGATGAACTTGATAAAAAGGAAATAAAATATCTGGAAGAATATTTCGCCAGACACATTTTTCCGGTATTGACGCCTTTTGCCGTGGATGCCGGACATCCCTTTCCTTATCTGGGCAATCTGCGCCTCAATCTCATGGTAGTATTCAACGAAGTATCCGGCGCAAAGAGACCGCACACCTATGCCTTTGTTGAAGTTCCCGCCGTGCTCAATCGTCTTGTTCCCGTGAGAAATGACGGCAACGAGCATAAATTCGTTCTGCTGGAAGAACTTATCCGCCGGCAGATCCATCTGCTTTTTCCGGGCATGAATATTAAGAACGTCGTTGCTTTTCGGGTAACCAGAAATCACGATTATGACCTGCACGAAAATGAAGTTATGGATCTGCTGGAATCAGTGGAAGCGGAGATTAAAGACCGGTCGAACAAGATTGCCGTCCGTCTGGAAATTGAGCCTACCGCCACCAAAAAAACCACCAGTTTGCTGACCAGACAACTCGGCGTCAAAGAAAGATTCGTTTATGAAATAGCAGGTCCGATCAACATCTGCGATTTTCTGCCGCTGTATGATTATCCGGTGGACGCTTGTCATAAAGACATCCCTTTCAATCCCCGTATCCCCAGCCGTTTCACATCGGATAAGGATATTTTTTCGATAATCCGCGAAGGCGATATTCTGCTGCATCATCCCTACGATTCCTTTACGGCAGTGATGGATTTTCTCAACGCCGCCGCTGATGATCCCGATGTTCTGGCCATCAAACAGACTCTTTACCGGACGGGCAAGGATTCACCGGTCGTGGCTGCCCTGCGCCGCGCCGCCGAAAACGGCAAACAGGTAACCGCGGTAGTTGAACTGAAAGCCAGATTTGATGAGGGGCACAATATTGACTGGGCGAGGAAGATGGAGGAAACAGGTGTTAATTCCGTTTTTGGTTTCGTGCAGTGGAAAACGCACTGCAAGGCGACCCTTGTTGTCCGGCGGGAAGGTAATCAGCTGCGCCGCTATGTCCATTTATCCACCGGCAATTATAACGCGACAACGGCAAAATTATACACCGATATCGGTCTTTTTACCTGCGACAGCGATTTCGGCAGTGATGTCTCCGCTCTTTTCAATGTTCTCACCGGCTTTAATTCCTGGGTCAGCGGCGATATGTTGGACGAAGAAACGGTGGCGGCAATGTTTCACCATATCAGGATTTCCCCGATTAATGTCCAGCAGACATTTCACAAACTGATTGACCGGGAAATCGAAAAATCAAAGCCGGAGAAGCCTGGACGCATTATCGCCAAAATGAACGCATTGAGTGATTTGAAGACAATTCGCAAACTTTACGAAGCTTCGCGCGCCGGTGTCCGCATCGACTTGATTGTCCGTGGTATCTGCTGTCTGCGTCCGGGGATAAACGGGTTGAGCGAAAATATCCGGGTCATCAGTGTGCTGGACAGGTTTCTGGAGCATTCCCGTTTATACTATTTTGAAAACGGCGGAGATCCGCAAATTTACTCGGGCAGCGCCGACTGGATGCCGCGTAATTTTAAAAAACGTGTCGAAATTATTTATCCGATTAAAAGCCCGGAATTGAAAGCGCGCATTTATAATGAAATTCTCCTGACGACATTAAACGACAACGTCAAAGCCCGCATTATGAAAGCGGATGGAAGTTATACCCGGGTAAAACAGAAAGAAACGGAAAAGCCGCTGCGCAGTCAGTTCGAATTTATCAATATTGCCCGTAAAGCGGGAATTAAATCTCCACCTTATGAAGAATGCTTCAAAAAGAATAATCCCAAGAAACGGTCAAAGCGCTGATGTCGCAGATTAAGGAAAAACGGAACGCTCCAATTAGGCAAAACAGGGAAAAAGCGCTGGCTTTTCTTGCGAAAGCCGCCCGGCGTCATGATACAGATCCTGACCACAGCAGGCAGGTTACGGCGCTGGCCCTGCTGCTTTTTGATGAGCTGTATCCATTGCACGGTTATGATGCGGAAGAAAGATTTCTTCTGGAAGTAGCCGGCCTGCTCCATGACATCGGCTGGTCGAAGGTTGTTTCGGGCAGACATCATAAAATCAGCCGCGATATAATCAACGATCTTGCTATTCCCGGAATCAACCTGCTCGACAGATTTACCTGCGCGCTGGTTGCCCGCTATCACACGAAATCGCTGCCCGACAGGACAAAGCACAGGCAGTTTGCTTCGCTCGTACCGGAAAGGCAGAATCTTGTCGAATGGCTGGCCGGAATTCTGCGGGTGGCCGACGGGCTGGATTGCAATCACCGTTCGCTTATTACGGGATTGCGCTGTGCGATTAAGAAAGAAGAACTGATTATCAATCTTTTTGCCGAAGGCGATTGCCGGGTGCAGATTAAAAGGGCTTCCGAAAAGCAGACGCTGCTGGAGAAAAAAACGGGAAAGATAATTGTCTATCGCTGCTGATGGCCGGTAATCATAAGATATCAGGGAGATTCGCCGAATGGTCAGGAAAAAGAAACAAGTGGAAATCGAATTGAAGCTCCGCCTTCCTTCTGCGGAAGCGGAAAAGGAAATAACGGCTAAAATCAGGGAAGGCGGCTATTCTTTGAAAGAGCTGGAGTCGTTGACAAACACCGATATTTACCTTGATACATTCGACTGGTTGTTGTTCAAGAAACAACTGACTTTGCGCTACCGTATGACGAACGGAAAGGCTGTTTATACAGTAAAAAGTCTGAGTGAAATCGCAGACGGAATAGCCAGACGGCGGGAAACGGAAATTAAAGTCAGTGCGCCTGTCGCCATTCCGGCCGATTGTCCGGTTCCGGAAATAAAAGAAATTATCACTCCGCTTATCTATCCGCGGCGGCTTCTGGAGCAGATTCTAATTCGCACGCAGCGCCGGCGTTACCGGGTCATTTCCCCGGAAGGAGCCGTCTTTGAGCTGTGTTTCGATTCCGCGGGATTTTCTTTACGGGGCATGCATAAGCCTAAGCGTGTTCCCCGGTTGCAGGAAATGGAAGCCGAAATGATCAGGGGCGATGTTCAGGCGCTGGAAGCATTTGCCGCGCTTCTGCAAAAGGAATTCAACTATCCCCCGTCTCCTTCTTCAAAACTGGAGACGGCAATGGAAAAATTAAAAGTGAAAATTCCTTCCAAGAAACCGCCGGAAAATCTAAAAGTGTTGCCGGCCGACAGGATGGATTTGGCCTTGCGGAAAATAATTGCCGGTCAATTGAATTGGTTTTGCGAAAATCTGCCGGGGGTTAAACTGGATGTTGACACGGAATTTGTTCATCAGGCCAGAGTCGCCACAAGAAGGATGCGCTCGGCTCTCTTACTTTTTCGGGAAGCGATACCACCGGCTTTGTGTGACTATTTGAGAGATGAATTGCAGTGGCTGGGGGAAATATTGGGAGCGGTTCGTGATCTCGATGTGTTTCTGCTTAATCTGCCTCAGTTTAAAATGAATATCAATCGTTTCCCGAAAAAAAGGAAAATCATTATTGCCGAGTGGATTGAAATGCACCGCCGCGCTCCCCTCAAAGACCTTATTCAAACTCTCGAGTCGTCCCGTTACGCAAATCTGGAAAGACGGCTGCGGGCGTTTATTGAATCACCCGCCCCGCAGCGTCCCTGCGCGCCGCTGGCATTGAAAACAGTGGAAGAAGCAGCTCCGGCAATCATCAGGAAACACCTGGACGCGGTTATAGCACAGGGGCTGACTGTCATCGGCCACCCTCAATTGAAAGAATTCCATCGCTTAAGGATTAATATGAAGAGGCTGCGCTATGCCTGCGAATTTGTCGCTTCCGCCTACGGAGGAGATCTGGATTTGTTTATTGAGCAGACAGTGGATATTCAGGATTGTCTGGGAGAGATACAGGATACGGTTTTCACCCGGGACTTCATTGACTATTTGTTTGCAAACTGGAGCAGTAAGCTCGTGGATCCGGAAATTATTTTTATTCTGGGAGAAATTTATCAGCTGCAGACAACTATTGAGCGACAGCGCCGGGAAAGCTTCGGCAAAATCTGGGAAAAATTTTCTGCGGAAGAACATGTAAAACAGATGCTGGAAATTCTCTTTACAAAAAAATAGAAAAAATATATTTTTTACTTCACGGCAGGATCAGGAACAAGTAGCGGCAAAATATTAATTCAGGGCGGTGACGGTATGGCGAAAAATAACAAGAACAATTCTAAAGATAAAGAAAAATCCCAGGAAGTTCACCAGCATGACGAGCCGGCCACCCGCAAGCCGCCTCTGCCTGAGGACGAATATGAAAAGGAATTGAGAAAACTGCAGATTGAGCTTGTTAAACTGCAGGAGTGGATTAAATACAAGGGACTGAAGGCAGTCGTTATATTTGAAGGCCGGGATGCCGCCGGCAAAGGGGGGACGATTACCAGGATAACGCAAACACTCAATCCGCGGATTTGCCGTGTCGTAGCGCTGGGGACACCGACGGAAAAAGAAAAGACACAGTGGTATTTTCAACGTTATGTCAATCATCTGCCGGCGGGCGGTGAGATGGTCATTTTCGACCGCAGCTGGTATAACCGGGCCGGCGTGGAACGGGTAATGGGTTTTTGCACGGAGGATGAATACCAGGAATTTCTGCGTTCCTGCCCGTATTTTGAAGCCATGCTCATCCGTTCCGGAATAATATTGTTGAAATATTGGTTTTCGGTAAGCGACAAGGAACAGGAAAAACGTTTTCAAAACAGAATTAATGATCCCATTAAGCGCTGGAAATTAAGCGAGATTGACGTATTGTCAATTTCCCACTGGGCGGAATATTCCCAGGCTAAAGACGAGATGTTTGCCTATACCGACACAAAGCAATCCCCCTGGTGGGTTGTTAATGCCGACGATAAAAAGCGCGCCAGGCTCAATTGCATTCATCATCTGCTCAGCATGATTCCCTACAAGGAAGTAAAACGGCCGGCCGTTGTTCTGCCGCCGCGCCAACAGACAAAGGCTTATATGCGGGCGCCGAAGTCGGAACAGGTATTTATTCCGGAAGTTTATTAATGCTTTTCCTCTTGCCGTTGTCAGCAAGCCGATGGGCGGAAACTATGTTTTTTCCGATCTGCTGGGCACAAGCATTATCTGGGCGGTGGGCAGTTGCTTTCTCAGCTCGCTTTCCAGCCGGCCTATTAAATTATAAACATTGGCCATTTTTGTCTCCGGGCTGAATTCCAGAAACAACTCGACGAAAGTCTGGCTGCCGGAACGACGGGTGCGAAAACCGTGAATCTGTTCGTAGGAATCGAAGTTGGCGACAAGTTCGCGCAGAATGATGAGCATGTTATATTCATCGAGGCTGCGATCCAGCAAATCACTGACTGAACCGGAAAGGACATCGTGAATGGATTTAATGACGCTGAGCATCAGCAGGGAAGTGGCAATGACATCAAGGTAGCGTGTCCAGGAAGCGCCTGAGAACAAAAGAGAGATGCCGACAGCAAGAATAATCAGCAGGTCTTCCAGCGCCCCCATTCGGGCCATACGCCACATGGAACTGAAAATAGGAGAATGCTCCGTTTTGCTAAGGTAGTAATTTTTTATCCAGAGCCAGAGCGACGCTATAAAAGAAGCGAAGGTCAGCAGCATTGCCAGCAGTCCACCGTGCTGCTCGACGGGATGCAGTATTTTATTGACGGTTTCAAAACCGACAAAAATAGCGGCCATTATCATGGTTATGCCTATGACGATACTGGAGATGGTTTCCATCCGTCCCATGCCGTAGGTGTTGTGCAAGTCGGCGGCTTGCGACATTTTTTTTACAGTATAAAGCGAGAGACCGGATGCGAGCGCCCCCGTAAAGGCAATAACAAAATTCGCCACGAAAACAATTGAATTGGAAGTAAGCATGCCGACGGTGGAAACTCCCACCGTGTAAATTTCCATTCCCATCGTCAGGGCCAGCAGGCGAATTTTTGTTTCGTTGGAAACCGCTGCGGAAAAATTACTCATATCTGTCAACCTTCATACTTTCTTGACTTTTTGTCTGTCATTATGTTTTTTGGCAACTGGCCTTGTCTGTTTGTTATGCGTGCATGAAATCATCTGATCTTTGTCCGGGCGCCATGCCGCAGCTGAGAATGCCGGAGAAGAAATTCCGGCGATGATATTCCTCCCCCTGGTAAGTCAATCTGGTTTGCGCCGGTCAACGCAGTATATGTTCCGCTGCGCGGTGGGTGTTATTAAAATATTCTGGATATTCACATGCTCCGGCGCATTAAGGATATAAAGAACGGCATCGGCGATGTCGTCCGCCGACAGGGGTTTGTAACCGGTGTAAATCATATCCGCTTTTTTTGTGTCGCCGTGGAAACGCACGGTGGAAAATTCAGTATTGGCGGCTCCCGGACTGACGCACGATACCCGGATATCAGTTCCTGAAAGATCGATATTCATTGCCTCCGTCAGAGCGCGGACGGCGAATTTTGTCGCATTATAAACATTGCCGCACGGGTAAACCTGATGTCCGGCAATACTGCCGATATTAACAACATGCCCTTTTCCTGCCTTAATCATCAGCGGAATTACCGCACGGGAAACATAGAGCAGCCCTTTAACATTCGTATCAATCATCCGCTCCCAATCGTCAAAATTGCCTTCATGCAGTTTATCGAGACCGGCCGATAATCCAGCATTATTAATCAGAATATCAGGACAGATATCCCGCGCCGCCAGTTGGGAAACGAAGTTTTCCACGTCCTGTCTCACGCGGACATCAAGCCGGTGAATGAAAACGACTATGCCGTGCATTTTTTCCAAATCGTTTTTCAAGGTCTGCAGCCTGTCGAAACGGCGGGCGGCTAAAATAAGATTGGCCTGACAGCCGGCGCATTGTTCTGCGCAGGCCTTGCCGATGCCGGAACTGGCCCCGGTGATTAAAACCGTTTTGCCTTTAATTCTATTCATCAATTATTTACCGTATCACTGTTTTTTTAATTTATTAAGTAATCCGGCCATATTTTCGGCTAAATGGTCGAGATTGGACAAGCCTTCCGTATCTTCCGAGGCATTGGTGACGCCGCCCTTACCAGCCAGCGACATGTTCCAATAACTATTTCCGACAATGATGAAATCATTAGCTGCCATCCACAGAAGTAATTCCGAAAATGCCGAAGTGGTTCCCGCCCGGCGTGCCACGGTAATGGGAGCTGCTATTTTTCCGGAAAAAGGTGTGCCCGTAAACTTGTAAGCTACGGAAGTGTCGACCATTTTATTGACTCTCCAGCGTCCGGAAAAACCGAGTCTGTCCAACAGAGCCTTAAGTAAAGGAGTAGCGGCGCTGTGATAAACGGGGCTGCCCAGCAACAGACCGTCGGCTGCTTCAATCTTCTGGAATATTTCTTCCAGATCATCATTAACGACGCATTTTTTTTCTTTGACACATTTATAGCAGGCGACACAAAAGGCAACCTTTTTTTCGCGCAACTTGATTAATTCCGTTTCGACGCCCTTTTCTTTAAGTCTGTCCAGTGTGTATTGGACTAAATATTCAGTATTGCCTTTATCGCGGGGACTGCCGCAAATTCCAACTACTTTCATATGAATCACCTCTCCTGTTTTATTGATTTACACTCTACGGAAAAAATAATATTTTTTCAATAAAATATTCTTGACAAGAGGTATGTGCTTGTCTATATATACATACGCACATATAAGCTGAAACATATAATAATCGTTCAGGAGCAGCAATGAGCTTCGGCTGAACAGTGGCGAGGTAGCTAAATATGTCATTACCACATGCATTATTAGGACTGCTTAGTTATAAGCCGGCAACCGGCTATGATTTGAAAGCGGCTTTTGAAAGTTCCATCAATCTGTTCTGGAACGCATCCTTGCCGCAGATTTATCGGACATTAAGCCAGATGGAAAAAGACGGCTGGCTTTCTTTTATCATTAAGCATCAGGAAGGCAAGCCCAGCCGCAAAATATATCAAATGACTGATAAAGGGAAAAAAGAACTCCAGAACTGGCTTGCCGCGCCGCCGGAAGTTCCCCAGGCGAAAAGCAGTCTGCTGGTTAAATTATTTTTCGGCAATCAGATGAACAGAAAGGATCTTGCCGCCAATATCCGGAAATGGCGGGAGCATTACACAGAGTTTCTTAAAATAATGGATAAAAATATTCTGCCCTCAGCCAAAGGCTTCGCCAGAGAAGTTGCCAACAAGGATGAGTTACAATTCTGGATGATGGCGGCGGATTACGGTGTGAGGAACGCCCGTATGGTTGTCGACTGGTGTGACGCTTCGTTGGCAGTTATCGAAAAGAACACACGTGTCAAAAGAACGAAGCAAAGCCGGCGCGCAATTGATTAAGAAAGTTAATTGGTATGAAGTATGAAGGTTTTATTCTCGGATTGACAAACGGGGTGGCCTGTATCGCAGCTTGCGCGCCCGTTTTGATGCCCTATCTCATGGGAGAAGGGAAAGGCATTGCCCGCAATTATTGGTTGACTGGTCAATTCCTGGCAGGGCGGCTGATTGGCTATTTGGTTCTTGCCTGTGCAACATGGACAATCAGCCGGTCAATCCTGCAAGCGGCAGGACCACGGAATATAATCATCGGCGTTGCTTATATTATCTTTTCCGTGCTTTTGATTATTTACGGTTTTTTCCGAAAAGAAGAAAAAAACTGTCCGGCTGCCGGGGCCAAAAGACCTTATCAGCGACTGCTGGCAAGCTGGCCGGCGTTACTGCCCGTTGCAGCAGGCCTGGCGACCGGGTTGAGTTTTTGCCCACCCATGTTGCTGGCGATGGCTGGCGCTGCTGAACAACCAAATCTGGCAATGAGTTTACTTTTCTTTTTTTCGTTTTTCCTCGGGACTTCTCTATTGTTTGTTCTGGCGCCGCTTGTCGGCGTGTTTAAAAGATTTTCTGTTTTGCAGATTATCGGAAAACTGGCAGCTGGTCTTATGGGCTTATATTATCTGTATTCCGGTATCATTATGTTAGTAGGAGGTCTTAAATTATGATTGCCAAAGATACGAAAGGCATTGCTCCACCGCATCAGCAGGCAGGAATTCTTAAAACACTGCTTTTGTGTCTGCCCATGTTGATGGTTACGGCGCTGATGCTGTCCGCGGGCAAGTTGCCGACGGAACCGGTGCGATTATTTGCTTTTGTCCTTACCTTCGTTTTTATCAACGCCGTTTTTTTTATGATGATCAGCACCGGCCAAACCGATCGCTGGCGCGCCATTCTCTTTGTTACCTATGCCGCTGCCTTTGTCCTGTCATTCATCACCAATCTCATTGCCGAAAGGGGAAGCATGTCCATCAGTGAGTCCAACATGATTGAAGGCCTCACGCCTTTTTGCCATATTGTAATTCCCATGACGATTATACCGGCAGCACTGACCAAAACCATCATTTTCCCCGGCACGATCTTCGGCACTAAAACCGCTATAGCCAGCATGTTCGTTTTGTGGATAGGCTCCTCACTGGCGCTGGGAAGAGGTTTTTGCAGTTGGGCTTGCTTTTTCGGCGGCATGGATGACGGTTTCTCCCGTCTCTTTAAAAAAGCGCGCATCAGAAGTGTTGATTCCCGGTGGACTTACCTGCCTTATGCCGTTTTACTTCTGGTTGTTCTGGCTTCAGCCATCACGCTCGATCCATTCTACTGCGAATGGCTTTGTCCTTACAAAACAGTGACTGAATATCCTGAAATCAACTCCGTCAAAACAGCGATTCAGGCAGTTATCTTTGTTTCACTCTTTCTCGCGCTGGTGGTCATAATACCGGCTCTCACCAAAAAGCGAATTCAGTGCAGTCTGTTTTGTCCCATGGGCGTTGTGCAGTCGTGGACAAACAAGATTAATGTATTCGATGTCCGTGTTGATCCCGCCAGATGCATTAATTGTAAAAAATGCATTGCGGTCTGTCCGTCCTTTGCCATCAGTGAAGAAACAATTACCGCAGGGAAGACAAAGATAACCTGTATGAAATGCGGCAAGTGCATAGACGCCTGTGCGAAGAAAGCCATCTTCTTTCATATTAAGGGTACGCCGTTGAACGCGGAGAATGCCGAAGTTTACCGGCGCCTCTTTCTCTATCCCGCCTTTATTTTTCTGGCAACGATGGCCGGTGGCTCTCTGCAGGACGCGATTATGAAAATAATAAATCTTATTACCACCGGCAGCATGATTTAAGGAGGCTGTTCTATGAAAAAAATAAAATCAATATTAGGCTATGCGTGGGCGGCGGCAACAGTCGTTATCGTGCTGGCATCATTTATGGGAAATAATTACCTGAGCAGGGCGCTGGCCTCCGCAACCGGCATTACCGTTCACCCCAAATATTCGGGCGGGGAAGTTGGCAAAATTGTTGAACACGGCAGCTATAAAACATTCATTTATCGTCCTGTTTTTAATGGTTTAATCGGCGAGAAAAAAGAGGGATTTATCCAGATTAAATGGGAACCGGCTGCTTCTTTGCCGAAGGCTATCAGTGAAGGCATAGATTACAACGGCGATGGCCGGGACGATTTTATCATTACCCTGGATACGGTTACGGGAAAAACAACACTGGGTAAGAATAATCAAGCCGTTCTCAACGGTGAGAAATCATATCACCTCAGCAACGGCTGGGCTGTCCGTGTTTTGTTGAAAAGACAACCATGACAGGCGGCCAGCGGCTGCTTGAAGCCCAATAATCCAATGAAAGAGAAATTACAGCTGATTTATTTAAATGGTATTTGTATCAGAAACATTTCATCCAGACAAAAAAAGACCCCGCTTTTCCACAAGCGAGGTCTTTTTATGGGAAGCTGCCAGGGGGAACTGGCAGGGGGATGCTAATAATTGACTTTGTCAATTCCTTTCA
>JAKLDS010000047.1 GCA_022703375.1 Deltaproteobacteria bacterium
GTTAAACTACAGAAGTCCCATGGCATTTGAAAACGCCGGGATTGTCCCTTAACCAAAGTGTCCGTTTTTCTGGGGGAAGATCAGGTCTTGAAATATCAGATTACCACCTCAAGCTTCATGGGCCTTTTCCCCGTAACCCTTTCATACGCCGTGCCGCGCTTCACCTCTAAAATCCCATCGCCTTTTCCCATTCTTTCAAGCTCATTGTTTCCAGAACAGCAAAGTTGCCGCCGGGAATGGCCTTTTTTGCCAGCGTCACATAGGGTGCGACTGTCAACGCCGTTCCGACCTGCCCCGGTTTCATCATTACATATGCGTAAGCCATATAGGTGCGGTCATAGAGCACGCTCTGGTTTCTGCCGCAGTCAATGATGGATTTAGCAACGCTCTTTTGATGTTTCTTGAGAAATTTGACCATATCATTTTCTCTGGCGTTTTTCGTCCACGTTCCCACGTCCTCGATAAACAGGCTTGCCGCTTTGGAACGGTCCCTGGCTATGGAAATGCTCAAATAGCACCAGACGCCGTATGCTTCCCCCCTGTCCGAATTCGGTCTGCTTTTTGCGGGCCGGTAGGAGACGACGCTTTTATTGGCACATATTATCTGCCCGCCCGGCGCCGGCGGAAAGCGGCGTGCCTTTTCCGTCCCGAACAGCGCTTGTCCCGCCTTGAGAAGCGGAGCAGCATCGAATACCGGCATGAAGGAGCCGTCATATTGTTTTATGGTGAACAACGGTTTTTGGCTGTTGTTCCTGATTTCCCCGGCAACCGCCAGATCATAGCCCCAGATGCTCCCGATCAGGCCATTGAAAGAAGAAGCGGTAATCATGTTTATCTGCCCGATATAGGCATCGGAGGCTTCAGCTTTGTCATATGTGACGATGCCGTCAAGGAGCAGGTCATCCGACTTTTCTGCAATGCCTGTGGAAATCTTAAGTACCGAGACATAGCCCTGTCCCTTCGCGCCCGGCATGCCATAACCGTCACAGTAATCATCAAACGGGCTTATGGCGGTTTTGTCGTATTTCGGCGTTTCAGCAGCGTCGGCTGAAAATGCCACGGCACAGCCAAGAACAATCACCAAGGTTATTGCGATAATCCGTTTCATAAAACCTCCCGGGAGTTTTGATAAGGGATTATTAGCGAAAACACCCTATTATTTCCGAATGGTGTCACTTATCCCCATACGTTTCGTCCGGGGATAGTTTGACCTGCAAGCTTCAGTTCATCCCGATTTTATAGGGATTTCTGAAGCGTGGATCTCGCTAAATATACTCGCAAAATTTTAAATTTCAATTCGTTTTTTGAAAAGGGTAATGGTATAAGGTAATTCAATCAATGGAAGTAGGTGGTAATTGCCATGGCAGATAAACAAAACTCCGACCTGATAACTTCGGCATTTTCGCGAATGTTCAAGATTGGAACGCTCATGGGAACGATCGGCACTTCCATGGCCTTCGATTCGCTCAAATATTTTTGGGGTACCGATAAAACACGGGAAGAACTAAAAGAAGAAAATATCATCAGAAATATGTACCGCGTTGCCGAAACACTCGGTAACCTGAAAGGCGGTGTCATGAAGATCGGGCAAATGCTGAGCCTGCAGGAAGGATTCTTTCCGCCCGAAGCCATGCAAATTCTCCGATCGCTGCAACGTGAAGCCCCGGCTGTTCCTTTCACCGCAATATCAAAACAGATTAAAAATTCGCTCAAAGACAAATACGCGCTGATCAAACATGTTGAACCTGTAGCCTACGCCTCAGCTTCCATCGGCCAGGTACACCGAGCGCAACTAAAAAACGGCGCCGAGGTTGTCCTGAAGGTTCAATATCCGGGCATTGACCGCGTGATAGCAGCCGATATGAAAAATTTAAAAGGCGTGATGAAGCTGATTTTCTCCATGTTCACTTCCCTGAATATGGAACCCATATGGCAGGAAGTCAATCAGCGCCTCCAGGAAGAACTTGATTACGAGCGCGAAGCGTCCAATATGGAAAAGATTTCCCGGTTGCAGAGCAACAATCCCGACATCATCATTCCCAAAGTATGGCGCGAAGCCAGCTCGCGTCGTGTCCTTTGCATGTCCTTTGAAGAAGGCATCTCGCCGGAAGATGCCTGTTCCGACAAGTATCCTCAGAAATTGAAAAACAAATGGGCGCAGGTAATCTTTAAAATGTTGATGGAAGGAATTTTCGTCTCGCGTTTTCTGCATGCCGATCCCAATCTTTCTAATTTTTCTTTTTGTGAGGACGGCCGGATTATTGTCTATGATTTCGGCTGCGTCAAGGAAGTACCCGTGGAGTTTGCCCGCAGTTATGCCCGCATAGCGTTGGCCGTACTCGAAAAACGCTATGACGATGTGCCCGCGGAACTCGAGCAGCTCGGAGTAAGGCGGGTTGATGGCCTGCCCTTTGACAGACGGCTCATTGAAGACTATGCCGGGGTTCTGACCGAGCCTTTTCATCCCGGACAAAATTTTGCCTTCGGGCAAGACAACAACATCTTTGAAGCCATCAGAAATTTAGGCGCGCAATACTGGCACGAAGCAACCGGCATCGAATTCCCGCGGGACCTTGTTTTTATCAACAGAACAACCATTGGCCATTTCGGCAATTTCAACAGGCTGAAAGCCCAGGGACCCTGGGGCGATATGATGATTAAATATCTGAAACAAGCCGCCAGGTGAATCCAGCAGCCCGCCCATTCCCCGTAGAAGCGCATTTATTTTATATCACAGGATATTTTCTTGACTGCCATCGGCTAATTCCGGGAACAGGAAACTTAATTGTTTTTCATAAAAGAACAAGGAGGCGCCTTACTTTATTTCTTAACTGTGATGAGAATGTTACTCTGCCTGTAGATTAGCCTTGATTTTTTTGCGGTGAATATTATTCAACACTAAGAGCGCATGATATCTTTTCTTCGTCTGAATTAGTGCACTTTGAACTGGAATTCAACAAAAAGCCGGCAAGCTCATAAAAACAGCAGACAATCTGAAAAAGATGCGGAGTTCATAATTGATTATAATTCTCCGATAGCTGCCACCAAATCTAGGACAACCTGGCGGCCATCGCCATAGAGCATAACCGTGTTACCTGCAGCAAAAAGAGGGTTAGGAATCCCCGCAAATCCGGGGCTCAGGCTTCTTTTTATAACTACAACGCTCCTGGCCTTGTCTACATTGAGAATAGGCATTCCGGCCAGAGGACTTCTCGGTTCCGTTCTGGCCACAGGATTGACTACATCATTGGCGCCGATTACCAGCACAACATCCGTTTGTTCAAATGTCGGATTAATCTCATCCATGGTTTTGAGCTTCTCATAAGGAATTTCTGCTTCGGCCAGAAGAACATTCATATGGCCGGGCATACGGCCGGCAACAGGATGAATACCGAATTCTACCTCCACACCTCTCGACTGCAAAAGTGTGGCCAGCACTTTAACTGCATGCTGGGCGTGCGCCACAGCCATGCCATATCCGGGAGTAATGACGACGCGGCGCGCCGTATCCAGCATTATGGCAACCTCTTCGGCAGTAGATGATTTAACACGTCCTGTATAAATATCATCCACTTTTGTTTCTGTTGCCGCTGCGTTCTGTTGTCCAAAGATGCAATTGGCAAAAGAACGGTTCATGGCTTTACACATAATTTTAGTAAGAATTAAACCAGATGCTCCGACCAGCGCGCCCGAGACAATGAGAATATTGTTTGATAACACAAACCCGGTGGCTGCCGCAGCTAATCCCGAATAAGAATTGAGCAGTGCAATTATCACAGGCATATCCGCACCGCCGATAGGCAGAACCAGCATAATTCCCAAAATGGAGGAAAGTGCGACAAGTATCCAGTAAATCCAGAGCTCATCGGGATAAATCACAATCAGGGCGCCAATCAATAATATTATGACTCCTAAAATAATATTAACAAGAGATTGTCCCGGGAAACGAACTGCCTTCTCTGTAGTTATTCCCTGCAGCTTGGCAAACGCCAGCAGACTACCCCAAAATGTTACCGCGCCGATGAGGCCGGAAATGGCCGTGGCAATTGCAAGCTGTTTCGTTATCTGCGCCTGAAGAACAACGGCTTCAGCAAATGCGGCTCCCGCTACTAAAACGGATGCGCCGCCGCCGAAACCATTGAACAAGGCAACCAGCTGGGGAATCGCTGTCATTGGTATTTTTTGAGCCATAATAATTCCGATGACTGTTCCAATAACAATTCCCGGCAAGATTGCGGCATACCCGATAATTCGCCCGGCAAAAAGCGTAACAAGCACGGCAATCAGCATTCCTGTCGCCCCGAGAATATTTCCCCTCATCGCGGTGCGTGGATGGGAAAGATCTCTCAGGCCGATTATAAATAAAGCGGAAGCAACCAAATATGCTGTATTTATATAATTCATTCCCGCTAATCCTTTTGCTTAAACATTTTCAGCATACGGTGAGTGACCAAAAAACCGCCCACAACATTGATTGTGGCAAAGACAACAGCAATAAAACCTAAAATTGTTATTAAAATATTTTCCCCGGCGCCGGCGGCAATAAGGGCGCCGATAAGGGTTATTCCGGAAATGGCATTGGAGCCGGACATAAGAGGCGTGTGCAGGATTGGTGGAACCTTCGTTATGACTTCGAAGCCAACAAAAGTTGCCAGAACGAAAATCGTCAAAGCACTAATGAATAATTCCATAATCTGTTCCCCCACATTATTTCTCTTTTATTTTTTCTTTCTTCATTAGAATTTCGCCATCGCGTATAATCATGGTTTGGCGCACTATTTCGTCTTCGCTGGCGAATTCGCCAATAGGAGTTTTGCCGCTTTTGAATAGATTGAGGAGAAAGTTGACAACATTGCTGGCGTACATTTGACTTGCGTGATAAGAAACACTGGAGGCAATGTTATCGGGTGCAATTATTTTCACATCGTGTTCGGTCACGATAGTGCAGGATTGAGTCAGTTCACAATTCCCTCCCTGCTCGGCAACGAGATCAACAATAACTGAACCCGCCGCCATGCTCCTGACCATTTCCTCCGTAACCAGCAATGGCGCCTTGCCGCCAAATATTGCTGCCGTTGTAATCACTACATCGCTTTCGCTGACAATTTTTTTCATTAATTCCTGCTGCCGCTGATAAAATACTTCATCCATGGACCGGGCATAACCGCCTGCTGTTTCTGTGTCTGCTGTTTCCATAACAAGCTCGATGAACTTAGCGCCAAGACTCTCGACTTGTTCTTTGGCAGCAGGCCGTATGTCGTAAGCGGAAACGACCGCTCCCAGGCGTCGGGCTGTGGAGATGGCCTGTAAACCGGCAACACCCGTCCCGATGACCAAAACACGCACGGGTAAAACAGTCCCTGCGGCAGTCATCATCAGGGGGAATAAGCGGCTAATATGATTTGCGGCAATAATTACTGCTTTATAACCGCTAATCATAGCCATTGAGCTCAAAACATCCATGCTTTGCGCGCGGGCGATGCGGGGAATCAGCTCCAGTGCGAAAGCAGTTACTCCGCGAGCGGCAATTTTTTCTATTTCCAGCAGATTTCCAAAAGGATTCATCATTCCGATAAGTACCTGGCCCGGATGTAATAATTCCAGGTCATTAGTACTTTCATCTGGATTGGCGCCGAAAGAACGTACCTGTAAAATCACATCGCTCTTTTGAAAAACATCTTCTCTGTCGGCAATCTCGGCGCCTTTTTGAATGTAATAATCATCAGGAAAACCGGCGGCAAGACCGGCATCTTTTTCTATAAGCACATCGAATTCTTTTAATTTTGATAACAGGGCAGGAACCAGCGCAACCCTCTTTTCACCTGGATAAGTTTCTTTGGGAATACCAACAATCATTTTGGCTTCTTCCATTCAGAGGCTTTTGTAGAGAATATATTTACTCCTGAAGTCTTGTCAAGCAAGCAGCCTGAGTCTGCTATTTAATAAGTATTGCGATGTTTGGTCCGAGGCTGATTATTGGCTTAATCTCTTTGTTAAGTTATCCTGTGTATATAAAGCTTAATTCATCACCTTTTTTCCGCACCGGCTGATTTCGGAGAATTATTCATCACAGAAGAATAAAAACTTGATAACTAATATTTGACCTTCTTAAGAATATTTCCTATATACATTTCTGTGGATTATACTATGACAAAAAGCAAAACAGTTATTTTAGGTTATGATTGTGTTTCTTCTCTGGGAACTGATTTGGCAGCCCAGTGGGAGAGGGCAATCAGAGGCGATTGCGGCATTGTTCCTCTCACCAGATTTCCTTTAAAAGACGATTTTCCGGTAAGAGTGGCCGGAGAAGTTGCGGCAATTGATGTTAAGCCTTATCCTTTTTTGCAGCCGCGCGAGTTGGCACACTGGACATCACCGATTTTTAAATATGCATTGCTCGTCGTCCATCGCGCTTTGCAAAGAAGCGGACTTGCTATCACTAAAGACATGGCGCCGCGCGTGGCGATTACCTTCAGCTCGGCGGTGGGCGGCCTCGACGCCGTCTTAAACGCCGATCGGCTGATGGTCAAAGAAGGAAAAATGCCGCATCCCTTTACCAATCCCAATTCCTGCATTAATATGGTAGGCGGCAAGGTTTCCATTTTTACCGGCGCCACCGGCCCTATTTCGGCAACAATCACCGCCTGTGCCACGGGCATAACATCATTAATTGTCGGAGAAATGCTGATTGCCCGCAATCTGGCCGATGTGGTCATCGGCGGCGCGGTGGACTTTCCGCTCGTTGAGCCGATTGTCGCCGGATTTGCGACAATGAACGGCGCTTACCGCCCCAAGGAAGGCGAGCCGCACGAAGAACCGGGAAAAGTAAGCAGGCCTTTTTCCGTCAATCGCCGGGGCTTTGTCGTTTCCGAAGGGGCAGGGGCGATTATTATCGCATCCGCAGAATTTGCCGCAGCGCATGGTTTAAAGCCGGTTTTTGAACTGGCGGGTTGGTCAATGACTTCGGACGCGAGCCACTTTGTCGCTCCCAATCTGGCGACAGTGCAAAGATGCATTACGGAAACTATCAGCAATGCCGGACTAAAGCCTACAGATATTGATGCCGTCAACGCTCACGCTACTTCCACGAAAATCGGCGACAAGGTGGAAGCCGATGCGTTACGCAATATTTTTGGCGATAAGATTCCGCCGGTTTCCGCGAACAAATCGCAACTGGGGCACGCGATGGGCGCCTCGAGCGCCATCGAAACGATTCTGGCAATGGAAGGAATGCGCAATGAACAATTGCTTCCCACGATCAATTATAGTAATGATCCCGCAATAACAATTGACTGCGTGGCAGAAGGTGTCCGCAGTTTGCGGCAGGAATTTGTTTTAAAAAACGCCTTTGGTTTCGGCGGCTGCAATTCCTGCCTTATTTTAAAACGACTGATATAAATATGAAAGCTCCGCAAAACAGAAAAGTATTTGTTGTCGGTTACGGCGCGGCGACGCCGCTCGGCGCTACATTTGACAAAACATGGAAACGCGCCGTCCGGGGCGAAGCCGGTTTCCGCAAAGTAACACGCTGCCAGGTGGAATCGGCCTGCGATGTCGTGGGTGAGATTCCCGATTGGCATCCGCAGGAACTCGATTTTGTCGATGCCAAGGAAATTTACAATTGGAACGCCATGTTTGTCATTCTGACAATGGCGGTGTGCAAAGAAGCCCTGGAAAACGCCGGCATTGCCGTTGATGAAAAAACGGCGCCGCGGATGGCGTGTCTGATTGGCTCGGCGTTAAACGGCACGGACGCTTATCGCATCGCCATGCATGATTTGGAACACCGCGGAGCGCTGCGCGTGAGCCCCTATTTATTGCCCAACCTCTGCGCCAATCTGCCGTCGGGTAAGGCGGGTATGCTTTTGAAATTCACCGGGCCGATTTTTTCGCCGCAGGGCGCCTGCGCTTCGGGCAATCATGCCATTGCCATCGGCGCGCGGATGATTCGTGACGGCGATTGTGATTTTGTTCTCGCCGGCGGCGCCGAAGCGCCGATTTTGCCGGAACTGATTCACGGCTTTGCCAATATGAATGCAACAATCAAGGTTAATAAAAACGACCGCGCCTTTAACGATCCCGGTCAGGTTTCCCGGCCTTTCAGCATTGACCGCCGCGGCTTTGTTCTTTCCGAAGGAGCGGGTGTAGTGGTTCTCGCGGCGGAAGAGGCGATAAAAACGCACGGCCTCAAAGCGAAAGCCGAGGTGATAGGCGTGGGCTGGAATTCCGATGCGCATCATTACACCAGCCCCAATCCGGTGACGATTAACCGTGCCATCCGCGCGGCGCTCGATGATGCGGAAATCGCGCCCGACGATATTCAGTACATCAACGCCCACGGAACTTCGACGCCCAAGGGAGATTTGACGGAAATCAAATGCCTGCGGGAAGTTTTCGGCAAGCGAATTTCGCAAATACCCGTATCCTCCAACAAATCACAGCTCGGTCATTCTCTGGGCGCGACAGCGGCAATTGAAGCGGCGCTGACGATTGAAGGAATGCAAAAGGGAATAATTCTGCCGACAATCAATTATAAACCCGATCCCGAATTTGCCGATATTGATGTTGTTCCCAATACCGCCCGCAAACAAAAATATGAGATTGCCCTGTCCAATGCTTTCGGTTTTGGCGGAACAAACTGCTGTGTTATTTTTAAAGGAGTGTAAAAATGCGACCTAAACCATTTCGGCCGGAAATGCTCAATAATGACGAACGCTATGTGCGCGACGCCACAACCGGCCATGTCTGGCATTGTTCGGTTTATCGGACCCTATACGCCGATACCGATCGCTCCGATGTTGTTTATCACGCCAATTACCTGCGCTATTTTGAATTCGGCCGCACATCGCTGATGCGTAATGCCGCTTACCCCTACCGCGAGATTGAAGAAAGCGGTTTTGTCTATCCCATTATTGATTTGGGAATCAGCTTTTATGCGCCGTTGCGTTACGACGATCTGATGCATATTCATACACGACCGACGCATCTGGAACGAGTGCGTTTGCAATTCGATTATGTCATTACGCACGCGGAAAATGGCCAGATAATCTGCACGGGCTTCACCAAGCATTGCGCCTTAAATAAAGCCGGCATTCCCGTTGCCGTAGACCCGAAAACGGTTCATTTATGGAAATCATTTCCGCAATGAACGAAAAAAAACGATGGCCTCAGTCTATTAAGATTAGTCCGTATCTGCGCGATCATCATTTCGAGGGCAAAGTTATTCTGCCCGCGGTGGAAACCCTGATTGTTCTTGTCAGCAGTGTTGCCGAAAACTATTCTGATGTAGGTTTTAATTGCTTTTATAATGCCCGTTTTCCCCGTTTTCTGATTATTCCGGAAAAATCAACAAGTATGGATGTCTCTATCGTAATTGAAAGAGACGAAGAAAAGATCATTGCCCGGTTACTGACGGTTATGTCGACAAAAGCAGGCATCAACCGCACCCTCGAACACGCCAGTGTTGAAATTCCGGTGAAGTCTGGAGAGATGATGACCAACTCCGGCTATCGGGAAAAACTTGGCGGTGATTGCATTAATATTCCGGCGGCAACGATTTACCGTGATCTTGTCAACTTCGGAGAAGCCTACAGGAATATTACCGGCGATTTATCAATTTCCCCGGAGGGCGTTTTCTGCTGTATTTCCGGCGGTAACAGTAATGCCGCATCGGATATTCTGGGATCGCCTTTCGTTTTTGATGCCGCCATGCACGCGGCCTGTATCTGGGGACAGCGCTATCATGATATTGTCGCTTTTCCGGTTGGCTTTGCCAAAAGAGAAATTTATCGCAAAACGAAAAAAGACGGTTTTTATTTAAGCCGAATATGGCCTGAAACGGTTAATTCCGATGAACTGACGTTTGATGTTCAGATATGGGAAGAAAGCGGCGCGCTGTGCGAAATAATCAAGGGGCTCACGATGAGGGATGTATCCTCCGGCCGGCTCCAACCACCGCAGTGGATTAAGGCGACGACCTTGTAAAGAGCCAGACATCACGGTTGCATCGGGATTGATTATTTTAGACACCGGAGATGAAAAGGTGTATAATGATACCCGCTAAATGGAAAATATGTTTATCGTTCACCGTGATAAGATGGCATTTGGAGGAATTTATGAAAAAATATGAAAATATTGAAATGAATCCAGACATCATGTTTGGAAAACCGGTCATTAAAAATACCAGAATTACTGTAGAACACATTTTACGGAAGCTCTCTGGCGGTATGACCATCGAGGAAATAATGGTGGATCATCCCCGTTTGACACGCGATGACATATATGCAGCCCAGGCTTTTGCTGCTGATTATCTTGCCGATGAACAAATTGCATTCGGATAGGTGGCAAACAAATGAGATTTCTCGCCGACGAATGTTGTGAGAGTGGGCTTGTCGCCGGTCTGCGGGCCGATGGTCATGAGGTCGTTTATATAATTGAAAGACAAACGGGTATGTCTGACGATTTAGTATTACGATCTGCCTTTGATGAAGGCCGCATTCTATTAACAGAAGACAAGGATTTTGGGGAACTTGTCTATCGATTAAAAAAACCCGCTTATGGAATTATTCTGCTCCGTATTGACGTTCAGGATAGAAAAGAAAAATTGAATCGTTTAAAGGTACTCATTGCCCGCCATGAAAAACAGCTTGCCGGCAATTTCGTTGTCGTTGACATAAATAATTTTCGCTTTCGCCCGTTGATTTATTCGTAAAACTCCAATCAAGATAATTATCGGAATAACTTTGTGGTTCATATACGTGATTCGCGCGTCCGAAAAGCTCCGGACTTCGCCTTGCCCGCAGCTTTTTTACAAGGCATTTCGGAAAATCTGGTTCATCCAGCTCTAACGAACAACTTTCAGAAGTATAGCTTCCTGTACTGTTGTTTTTCTTGTTTTCCCTATTTACACAACATTGCAATCGGAAAACGATAACATAATTATTGCCATTTATTTCTGGGTGAATTATAAGTAATTACAATCTTTTTTAAATAATTATCAGAAAGAAAAATAAAAAAATAATAATTTTTAAATAAAAGGATATTTTAAATGAACAAAACAAAGCTTGATAATTTAAAATCATGGTTATTATTTTTATTTATTTTATTACTATCAGCGTGCGCTAGCGTCAAAACATCGGTATCACCGTCATCAGAGTTACAACCAGTTACAATTAACGGAACACAAGAACAAGTTATGGACTTAGCCTATGAAACCGCAAAGAAAACATTTCCCGGTGAACCATGTGAAAAAGACGATACTGCAAAAATTATTAAGATAAATCGTAATTGGTTATGGCGAGGGGATACACTAATGACTATAAGCCCAACACTTGTTAGCAACGATAATTGGCTTGTTCACGTTGCCTCTGATGGCGTAGGTTTTAATGGATGTTGGGTTGAGTCTTGGCTAATTGATGAAGTAAAAGTTTATATTAATGAGCTTAAGGCTGAATATGCAAAGTCCCTAATAGTCGAGAGAGAGAAAGACTCCACAAAATCAGCATCATTAAGCCAAAAATTACAGGAATTGCAGACTGCTTTAGACAAAGGATTAATTTCAAAAGACGAATATCAACTTAAGCGAAAAGCGATTATCGAAAAATATTAGGCAATTTTTCGGTTTTCAAGGATATACATATTTATATTATTATAAGTAATAATCATTGGTTCTCAATGATAAATCGCTGTCACCTTTTGTAGGTGAAACAAATGCCGCAAGTCGTAATATATATTCCCTTAAATCGAATAGTTTAGAAAATCAAATTATACGAAGCAATTATAAATATATTAGCAGAAATGGACGTGTGCCCGAGATAAAATCTCTTTTTCAGCCAATTAGGAAATATTTTGGTTAACGAATCAAGGCGAAGTGGAAGATCAGCGATTCCAACTGTCTGAGCCGCAGGCGAGTTTTGGAAGCGCCTGTAGCAAGCATTAGATTTGTTCCAAAATGTTTCCGGCTGCGAAAAGAGATTTGGGCGAGAGGCCATTCATAAATTATATGTATAATTGTCGAAGTAATAAATACACAGGAGGGATTTTATTAAAAAATTATGCATACATAAGGCGGCCTTTGAGTTTTAAAAATTTCCCCATTGCAACAATCAATCTTGTGTTTGGCGGGGCATTTCGCTATATAAGCGGCAGGTGAAGTTATGAAAGAAATTGATTTAATGATATTTGATTTTGATGGTACGCTGGTCTCCTCGGGGCGTGACCTGGCGCTGGCCATTAATTATACACTGGGCGAGCTTAACCTGCCTTTGCAGCAGGAAAGCGCCATAATTAATTATGTCGGCGACGGCATCAAACTGTTGATTGAAAGGTCTCTGGGAGCAGCCAACTTCCGGCATCGGGAGGAAGCTCTGGTCATTTTTACCGAATATTACAGCAAACACCTTTTGGACAATACCGCTTTAATTCCCGGCGTGGAAGAGGTACTGGTTAAATATCAGGATAAGCTGAAGGTCATTATGACCAACAAACGCTATGTGTTCACGGCGGCCATTGCTCAGGGATTAAAAATTGATAAATATTTTAAGGAAATTATGGGCGGTGATTTTGCGTCTTATATGAAACCCGACCGCAGGCTGGTTGATTATCTGATAGAAAAATATTCGGTCGCCCGGGAAAAAACCGTCATTATCGGAGACGGTGTCAATGACATTAACGTTGCGAAAAATTCGGGAATCCTTTGCTGCGCTTATTTAAACGGACTTGGGAAAAAGAAAGAGCTGCAGGAAGCGGCAGCCGATTTTTATTGCGAAAACCTGCGGGAAATCTCATCATTGTTTTGCTGATATAAATATGATTGCCAGAGTAAAAAAGACGATTAAAAAATTCGATCTGGTGAAGCGAGGCGAGCGAGTAGTGGTCGCTGTTTCCGGCGGTCCTGATTCCGTAGCACTGCTGACTTTGCTTTATCGGATGGCGTCGGATTTTAATCTGGATTTAATGGTCGCTCATTTTAATCACGGGTTACGCGGATTGGATTCTGATGATGATGAGAATCTGGTGCAGAAGATGGCTGAGCGCCTGGGGCTTAAATTTATCAGTGAAAAAATCAAGGATAAAAATGTACCGGCCGGCGTTTCACCGGAAGACTATTACCGCCGTTGCCGTTATGAATTTCTGATTCGGGTGGCCGGCCAATACCAGGCTCAGAAAATAGCTTTGGGGCATAATATGCAGGATCAGGCGGAGACTGTTCTTTTGCATCTGATAAGGGGAAGCGGACTTTCCGGATTGAAAGGTATTCTACCGGTACGGGATAACATGTTTATCCGGCCTTTCATTGAAACATCGCGAAAAGAAATTATCGAATATTTGCAGGATGCGGGATTTTCCTTTCGTCAGGACAGTTCCAACGCTGATGATAAATATCTGCGCAATAAAATTCGTCTGTTGCTGTTGCCCTTCATCAAAAAAGAATTCAATCCGAATTTTGAAGAAAATCTGGCGCAAACGGCGGAAATACTGCGCGCGGAAGATGAATTTCTGCAAAATGCCACAGCGGCGGCCATGAATAATGAAGGGATAAAAATCAGCGCAGAAGAAATAGCAATTGATGTCGGATATATCAGGCACTTGCCGCGGGCTCTGCAAATGAGAATAGGTAAGAACATTCTGGAAGGGTTATCCGCCGCGAAAAACGGCATATCTCATGCGCACGTGAAAGCGTTGATTGATCTTTTTGAATCAGGCGAGTCGGGACGGAGAATATCCCTTCCTTTCGGCAGGGAAGCCAGGAGGGAATACGGAATTGTTAAAATTGCCGGGAAAAATCAACCGCCACAGCCGATATTTGAATATCCGGTTGCTGTTCCGGGCTTAGTATTGGTGAAGGAAAGAAATCTAACGGTTAAATTTAATATAAAAACAAAAGATGATATTAATTTAAATTCCCGAAATAAATTATATTTAGACTTTGACAATATTAAAATGCCTACTATATTACGAAGTAGAAAAGATGGTGATTGGTTTGTGCCTCTGGGAATGACAGGCCGTCAGAAAATAAAATCTTTTTTCATCAACCGTAAAATACCAAAGCAAGACCGTAATAATATTATGTTGCTGGTTGATGCCGAATCGGTTGTCTGTGTTGAGAATATGCAATTAGCCGAACGGGTGAAAATATCGGAAAAGACAAGCAAAGTGCTGGAAATAGAAATTGTTTGAGATAAATTTAAGATTATTATAAGGTTCCGAAACAAGTTAAAAAGAAGGAGAAATAAATTGAATCCATTTCAAAAAAATGTTGCTCTGGCATTAACAGTGCTCGTTATATTTCTGTTTATCTGGCAGATTTTCAATCAGAGTAAAACAACAACCAAAGACATGATTTACAGTGATATGATAACGCAGCTGGAATCCGGAGAAATTCAGGAAATAACCATTCAGGGCGAAAACATATCGGGCAAGCTCAAGGACGGCAGTGCTTTCAAAACCTATGCTCCTAAAGATGCCGATATGGTCAAACAGCTTAAGGAAAAAAACGTAAAAATTACCGCCAAACCGGCAGAGGAACCGGTCTGGTATATGATTTTAATTCAGTGGTTCCCGATGCTGCTGCTCATCGGCGTCTGGATATTTTTCATGCGACAGATGCAGGCGGGAGGCGGCAAGGCAATGTCCTTCGGTAAAAGCCGGGCGCGTTTGATTACTGATAAATCCCAGAAAGTTACTTTTGCCGACGTCGCCGGCATTGATGAAGCCAAAGCTGAACTGGAAGAAGTCATAGATTTTTTGAAAGATCCCAAAAAATACACGAAGCTGGGCGGCCGGATTCCCAAGGGGCTGTTGTTGGTCGGCCCGCCGGGAACAGGCAAAACTCTGCTGGCGCGTGCCATTGCCGGAGAAGCAGATGTCCCTTTTTTAAGCATCAGCGGCTCTGATTTTGTGGAAATGTTTGTCGGTGTTGGCGCTTCGCGGGTGCGTGATTTATTCAGCCAGGCCAAGAAAAATGCTCCCTGTATTATATTTATTGATGAAATTGACGCCGTCGGCCGTCATCGTGGCGCTGGTCTGGGCGGCGGTCATGATGAAAGAGAACAGACTCTCAACCAGCTGCTGGTCGAAATGGACGGTTTTGAATCCAACGAAGGAGTTATTCTTGTTTCCGCGACCAACCGTCCCGATGTTCTTGATCCCGCGCTGTTAAGACCGGGAAGATTCGACAGACAGGTTATTGTGCCTCTGCCTGATATTAAAGGAAGAGAAAAAATATTTGCCGTCCATGCGCGCAAAGTTCCCCTGGCGGAAGATGTTGATTTTGCTGTTTTAGGCCGCGGCACACCGGGAACTTCAGGCGCCGACATCGAAAATCTGGTTAATGAGGCGACACTCAATGCCGCAAGGCTGAACAAAGAAAAAGTCAGCATGAATGATTTTGAATTTGCCAAAGACAAAATTCTGATGGGCACGGAAAGAAAAAGCATGGTAATCAGTGATGACGAAAAGCGCAACACTGCGTATCATGAAGCAGGCCACGCGCTTGTTGCCCGTCTTATTCCGGGAACTGATCCCATCCACAAGGTAACCATTATTCCCAGAGGCCGGGCGATGGGCTTAACCCAGCAACTGCCGATAGATGAGAAGCATACATATTCGCGAACCTTTCTGCTGAATAATATCTCAATACTGCTGGGTGGGCGCGCCGCCGAAGAAATAGTGCTGCGTGAGTTCACCACGGGAGCGGGCAATGATATTGAACGCGCGACCAATCTTGCCCGTAAAATGGTCTGCGAGTGGGGAATGAGCGAGAAAATGGGCCCGCTCAGTTACGGCAAGAAAGAAGAGCAAATCTTTTTAGGCCGGGAATTTGCGACACATAAGGATTACAGCGAAGAAACAGCCAAAAACATTGATGGTGAAGTTGTTTCCATAGTTTCACAAAATTATGAGAATGCCAAAATATTGCTGAACAGCCATTTGGAAATCCTGCACAAAATGGCGGGTGAGCTGCTGGAAAAGGAAGTTTTAAACAGCGCCGAAATAGACGCCATTATCGGCGATGCTTTGCCTGCCCATAATAAAGCTGTTGAAATTAAGGTTTAATGAATAAAGACAGAATTGTGATTTGATTGCGGTGCGTTGCCCAAGTTGATTTCGGGCAACGCACCGCAGATTTGTTTAATCAGAAAAACTTATCACCTGTAAAATTCTGACGGTGACACTTCTTTTATTTCTTAACTTCGTATTCTAATTCTGCTTCCACCCGGCGATTTTTCTGGCGTCCCTGTTTGGTTTTATTGTCAGCGATCGGTTTATCGGGGCCGTATCCTTCGGCCTTGATACGGGAAGCGGCAATGCCGGATTTATCAATCAGATACTTTCTCACCGCTTCCGCACGTCTTTCCGAGAGCTTTTTATTATAGGCAGCTTTACCCACATTATCAGTATGGCCTTCGATAACGACTTTCAAATCAGGCTGCTTTTTCAGAACTTCGGCCAGATCATCAATGTCTTTATAAGAATTATTCCGGATGGTAGATTTGTTGGTATCGAATTGAACATTCAAGGTAATCCGCCTTTTCTCGGCAACTACGGGCGCGGCCGCAGCTTCCCTTTTAATAACCTGAGCGGGTGCGGGAGGGGGGCAGCCGTCTTTATCAACATTCACGCCGATGAGGGTGTTCGGGCATTTGTCCAGATAATCATAAACTCCGTCCCTATCGGAATCCAGCGGGCAGCCGTCTTTATCCACGGCGACACCGGGAGGCGTGTCGGGGCATTTGTCATCTTTATCCAGAACACCGTCCTTATCGGAATCCAGTTCGACTTGCACCGCCGCCGGCGCAGCAGCTTCGGTGGCTCTGGCCGCCTTTTTATCACCGCCAAAAGAAAATGTTAAACCTACTGTATAAAGAAGGTTGTTATGAACATCGCTGAAAGGAATAACATGGCGCACATCCCCGCGCAGGGCAATGCTTTCCGTCAGGGAATATTTGATTCCCAAACCGTAATCCACTGTGATTTTATTAGTTTTATCTTCAGTTGAGCGTTCATTAGTCGAGCTATAATGAATGCCGCCAATGCCAACCGCGATGAAAGGTACAAACTTATTGTCCGGCAGGATATTGAAAATACCTTCAACTCCGTAACCGATGGTATTCAGTTTGGTATCGCCGATGAAACGACTCCTTCTTTCAGTAGGTACCCAGTGGGCAAAGCCCTCAATGCCGATATACTTGGTAAAATTGTAGCCGGCACGCAAACCAAGACTCAGAGAGGTATCCATATCCTCGTTGCCTTCAAAAGTGTAGCCGCCGATAACCGGCGTGACTGTGAATGATTTTGCTTTGACCTGTGCCGACGCTGTTGTAACAACTGTAGCCAGCATTAAAAAAGCGCAAAGGATAACTAATTTCTTCATAATATTTTCCTCCTTTTTGTAACCGGAAAAAATAACAGATTTTTTCACATGGCTGATTCTTGCTGGTAGCATAGCGCCGTTGCTTTGTTATGTCAATCAAACTATGCAAAAGATGTGTTGGTAATAAATCATAATATCGTCGGACATCTTGTTTTTTTTATATGTTTTACATTTAAGGCGGAATATAGTATTGTCACCTGCCTCTTTCAATTGATGAAACAAGAACAACAATAGTCGTTTAGTAAACAAAACCATTTATTTGAGACATTATTAACTTGCAGATAATTAATATTGATAATTTAGCCCGGGCAACTGAAATATTTAAGCAAATAGGCGTTGATCCCTACGGTATTGCCGCTATGGCGCCGAAAGCAGGTCACCTTAATATCCTGTTGAAAAAAAAGTCCTGTAAAGTTGCCAACATCATCAAGCAGGAAATGCTCTCGCTGGGCGGTGACGCGGCAGTGGCGAGGGGATCTGTCTCCTGCAGTGTTGCCGCGACAGACATTCTGATTATGGGCACGATAAAACAAATTGCCGCTTTATCCGGTAAGATAGAAAAACAGCCTTTCGGACTTGCTTTAATCAGTCTCAATCTTCGGCAATTACTGGATAATCTGCGCATCAATGAATATCTCTGGCGGACGGCGCGCCGGGAGATTACCCTGGGCAGGCGCACCCTGATAATGGGTATTCTCAATGTAACTCCTGATTCGTTTTCCGATGGCGGCAATTACGATAACTTAAAGAAAGCAGTGGAACACGGCTTGATTATGGAAGCGCAGGGAGCTGATATCATTGACGTTGGCGGTGAATCTACCCGTCCCGGGGCAAAATCCGTAACAACGAAAGAAGAATTGCAAAGGGTAGTTCCCGTCATTGAAAGACTGGCGGCAAAAGTTGAAATTCCGCTTTCCATTGATACGGCGAAATCCGCTGTCGCTCAGGCGGCAATGGCTGCCGGTGCGGAGATAATAAATGACGTTACCGCTCTGGGCGGTGATAAAAAAATGGCAAAGATCGCCCGGGAAACGAAAGCCGCCTTGATTTTGATGCACATGCGCGGCAGGCCGCTCACCATGCAGCAGGGAGGCTTGCATTATGATGATTTACTGTATGAAATTATGAGTTATCTGCAAAAAAGTGTTGATAAGGCTCTTGCCTGCAGTATAGATAAAAACAAGCTTGTTGTTGATCCGGGAATCGGTTTCGGTAAAACTGCGGAAGATAATTATAAAATTCTGAAAAATCTTGCGCAATTGAAGACGATGGGTTTACCGGTTTTAATCGGCACTTCGCGCAAATCATTTATCGGTAAAATTACGGCAGATGAGCCGCAAAACAGAAGGGAAGGAACCGCGGCATCCGTCGCGGCGGCAATAATGAACGGCTGTCATATTGTTCGTGTTCATGATGTAGCCCAAATGAAAAAAGTAGCCCTGGTCACTGATGCCATTATTCACGCCTAGAGGATATTGATAATATGATCTGCGGAATAGGCACAGATATTGTGGAAACAAGCCGTCTGAAAAAAATTGTCGAAAAATGGCGGGAGAAATTTCTACAACGGGTTTTTACCGATGTTGAAATAAAATATTGCGCGGGGCGCGCTGAGGCGTCAATCCATTACAGCGCCAGATTCGCCGCCAAAGAAGCCTTCTTAAAGGCGCTGGGCATCGGCCTTGGCAGGGGTGTCAAACTGCAGGAAATAGGCGTTATTCATGATGAAAAAGGCAAACCGTCTCTGGTTTTGACAGGCGAGGCCAAAGCGCAAATCGCCGCCCGGAGTATTGCGGCGATTCATCTTAGTTTAAGCCATACCAAAGACTATGCAACCGCTGTTGTAGTATTGGAAAAAATTTAAAAAATAGTATAGAAGCCTGCAACTGATGAATAGCGAATATGCCAGAATTGAGATAATGTCGGAAAGCTGTGAACAAACCGGTGATCTGGCGCGGCATATCGGTGCCTGGTTGAAAGCCGGAGATATTCTCGCTTTATCGGGGGAATTGGGCTCGGGAAAAACATGCTTTGCCGGCGGCGTGGCGCGAGGTTTGGGTGTCGGCGAAAAATATCAAATCACCAGCCCTACCTTCACGCTGATTAACGAATACCCGGCACGGCTCCGGCTTTATCATCTGGATGTTTACCGCTTAAACGGGTATGCCGATCTCGATGATTTGGGCATGCAGGAAATATTCGCCGCGCGCGGCGTTGTCATTATTGAATGGGCGGAAAAAATCAGAGAAGCCATTCCGGATGACGCAATATTTGTCAATTTTGAGTACATAGACGAAAACAAAAGAAAAATTATTTTTAACGGTCTGAAGAACAGGCTCGATGAATTAGCAATAGATGGAGGTTACTAATGGCTTTAGTTGTGCAGAAGTTTGGCGGAACATCGGTCGCGGATATTGATAAAATCAGAAATGTCGCTAATAAAGTTATCCGTGAGAAGAAGGCCGGGAATGATGTAGTTGTTGTTTTATCGGCAATGTCCGGAGAGACGGATAAACTGATTGCTCTGGCGAATAAAGCGGCGGATTCTCCTGATGAGAGGGAGTATGACGCTCTTATTTCCACCGGCGAGCAGGTGACAATAACACTGCTGGCAATTGTCCTCAATTCCCTGGGCTACCGGGCAAAATCATTTTTAGGCTTTCAGGTTAAGATATTAACCGACAAGGCTCATAAAAAGGCCAGAATAATGATTGTGGATACTGATAAAATCAAGGAAGAACTCCGGCAGGGCACGGTTATTGTGGTGGCCGGTTTTCAGGGCGTGGACAAGGACAATAACATCACCACGCTGGGACGCGGCGGCTCGGATACCAGCGCTGTAGCGTTGGCCGCGGTATTAAGCGCCGACCAGTGCGATATTTATACGGATGTGGATGGCGTATATACGACCGATCCCAATATCTGCAGCAAGGCGCGCCGTCTCGATAAAATATCTTACGACGAAATGCTCGAAATGGCTATGACGGGTGCGAAAGTATTACAGCCGCGTTCCGTGGAAATGGCTAAAAAATATGATGTTCCTGTTTATGTGAAATCATCGTTCAGCGACGAGGGAGGAACGCTTGTAACCAAGGAGGATATAACTATGGAAAAAGAAGTTGTTTCAGGTATTACTTATGATCGGGA
>JAKLDS010000048.1 GCA_022703375.1 Deltaproteobacteria bacterium
AAGAAGCAGATTCAGCGGAACTCCAACAGAGAAATGCGGAAGAGCTGCTGGGCAACTGGTCCAGCCCCGATGAAAGAAAGCTCTTAATTAAAGTTGCCACAGGTTTTCTCGGCGCTCCTTACCGGCTGGGCGGCTCCACCGTGCGCGGCATTGATTGTTCCGCTTTTGTCCGCAAAATGTATGAGTTCTTTGATATCACGCTGCCGCGCACCGCCCGCGAGCAATCCGCCGTCGGTGTCGGCGTGGGTAAAGAAGAACTGGTGGAAGGCGATCTGGTTTTTTTCCGTACACGCCGGCCGGTCGGGCATGTGGGCATTTACATGGGCAATAACGAATTTGTCCATGCTTCCTCGCGCGGCAGGGTGGTCAGGATTGACAGTCTGGAGACTCCCTATTTTCAAAAAAGGTTTGTGCGCGCTGTCCGTGTCAAGGGATTGAACGACAACAGCATAAAACCAAATCCCGGAAATTCCGAAGGATAAAGACGCCGGGCAAAACAGTTCCGGCGGCGCTGCAAGTTGTTGCGCGATGAGCATGGTCCTAGCAGGTATTCACATAATTAATACTTGCTCTTTCCGTCTTTTTTGTCTGTTGATTATCAGCGCCGTTTATTATATAAAAATTACTATCCGATTCGATCTTTTACTCCCTTATTTGAGGATAAGATCTTAATTTCAATTGCCGGGAGGGTTTATGAAAAAAACAATATATTCATTTATTGTCGTGTTGACGGCGGCATTGTTTTGCAGCGGTTGTTTGGTTATGGAAAGCACCTATATCAAAAAGACACAGGAAGCCGATAACCTCACTAAAAATCTGGCTGCGCTCAACGCCAGGCACCAGGCACTGACAAACGAAAACAATTCCCTGAAAGAACAAATCAAGAAGCTGAACGGAGATTTAACAACCGCCAGCGAAGAAAATAAAAAACTCACCGGCCAGCGCAATGAGTTGGACAAGGTGTTAAAATCCAAATCGGATGATTTGTCGAAAACCATTGCGGAGAGCCGCACCAAAGTAGCCGACCTGGAAGCCGAAAACAAAAAGCTCAAGGAAAATGTAGCTCAATTGCAGGTCAAATCGGAAAAAGTAGAACAGGAGAGCAACACCTATAAAGAGTTAATGCAGGAAATGAAGGGCGAAATAGCCCAGGGACAAATTGCCATCACCGAGCTCAAAGGCAAGCTCACCATGGATGTGGTTGATAAAATTCTTTTTGCTTCGGGCGAATCTGCGGTTAAAAAAGAAGGTCTGGCGGTTTTGAAAAGAGTGGTGGATATTTTAAAAAACGTGAAGGATAAAAATATCCGCATTGAAGGACATACCGATAACGTCAAGATAACCAGCCGTCTGGCGAAAGTGTATCCGACTAACTGGGAACTGGCCTCGGCGCGCGCCATTAACGTCGCCAAATATCTGCAACAGCAGGGAATAGACCCGGAAATCCTTTCGGCAACTTCTTTCGGTGAATATCAGCCGCTGGCCGATAACAGCACTCCGGAGGGCCGAGCGAAAAACAGACGGATTGCGATTATCTTGCTTCCTAAGGATTAGCGACCTTGGAAAAAGTCCATATGCTTCGTTGTGCTGTATCACTCGTCGTTGCGACGTACCTAAAAGTACGACTCACGCCTCGTGATTTGCACGCCTTGCCTCTGGAGCTTTTTGCAAGGTCTTAAACTGATTAAAGGAATAAATAATGGGAAAAAACCTGGTTGAGAAAATTCTGGAAGCTCATCTTATCGCCGGCCAGTATATCCCCGGCGAAGAAATCGGCATCCGCATTGATCAGACGCTGACGCAGGACGCCACGGGAACCATGGCTTATTTGCAGCTGGAAGCCATGAATGTGCCGCGCGTCAAAACGGAGCTTTCCGTAAGCTACATTGACCATAACACCATTCAGATCGGTTATGAAAACGCCGACGATCATCGCTATCTGCAAAGCGTGGCGCAAAAATACGGCATCGTTCTGTCGCGCGCGGGCAACGGCATCTGCCATCAGGTGCATCTGGAGAGATTCGGCGTTCCCGGCAAAACGCTGATCGGCTCCGACAGCCACACGCCGACATGCGGAGCTCTGGGCATGATAGCCATCGGCGCCGGCGGCCTCGATGTGGCGCAGGCCATGGCCGGCGAGCCTTTTTATCTGATTTGCCCGAAAGTCGTGAAGATAAATCTGACAGGTAAATTGCAGCCCTGGGTTTCCGCCAAAGATATAATTTTAAAAGTGCTGGAAATTTTCACAACCAAAGGAAACGTCGGCACTGTTTTTGAGTACGGCGGCGATGGCGTAGCCCATCTTACCGTGCCGGAACGCGCAACCATTGCCAACATGGGAGCGGAATGCGGCGTGACGACGTCAATTTTCCCCAGCGACAAAATGACCTGGCTTTTTTTGCACTCGCAGCAGAGAGAAAACGCTTTCGATGAAATCCTGCCGGATAAAAGCGCCAAATACGAAAGAGTGGTTAATATTGATTTAGCCAAAATAGAACCCCTGACCGCCCGGCCGCACAGCCCGGATAATATCGGCACCGTCCGAAACATGAATGGAATCGCCGTTGATCAGGTATGCCTCGGCAGTTGCACCAATTCTTCCTATAAGGATTTGGTCACCGTGGCAAAAATTCTGAAAGGCCGGGTTGTCCATCCCGATGTCAGCTTCATCATCGCACCGGGCTCCCGCCAGGTTCTGGAAAACCTTTTCCACGAAGGCCATCTGGCTGATTTGATTGCATCAGGCGCCCGTCTCATGGAAAATGCCTGCGGCTTTTGCATCGGCAACAGCCAGAGCCCCAAATCCGGCGCGGTGTCGCTGCGCACGTCCAACAGGAATTTTCTGGGGCGTTCGGGAACGATGGATGCGCAGGTCTATCTGGTAAGCCCGGAAACCGCAGCGGCGGCAGTCATCACCGGACGCTTTACCGATCCGCGCGATCTGGGAATTGATTATCCGCACGTCAAAATGCCCAAAAATATTATTGTTGATGACAATCTGATAATTCGCCCTGATATTACTAAAAGCGGCAGCGAAATTGTGCGCGGCCCGAATATCGGCGCGCCTCCTGCCAATTCCCCGCTGCCGGAAACGATTGACGCCACAGCAACAATCAAGGTCGGCGATAAAATCACCACCGATCACATCATTCCGGCGGGAGCGCGGATGAAGTACCGCTCCAACATTCCCAGATATTCCGAATTTGTTTTTGAAAATGTGGACGCTGACTTTGCCAAACGCGCCCAGGCCAATAAAGCAGCGGGAAAACATAATATCATTGTTGCCGGTTTATCTTACGGCCAGGGCTCATCGCGGGAACATGCCGCCATCTGCCCCATGTATCTGGGCGTCCGTGCCGTCATTGCCAAATCCTTCGAACGGATTCACACGGCCAACCTGATTAATTTCGGCATTCTGCCGCTGACCTTCCGTAATGAAAGCGACTATGACAAAATCACTCAGGGCGATGAGCTGGCCATAGCCAATGTCCGCGAACTGATTGCCGCGGGAAAAGATTTGCCCATCCAGAATAAAACCAAAGGCTTTTCTTTTTCCGTCAAGTGCAATTTATCGGCAAGACAAAAACAAATTGTCCTCGCCGGCGGCGCTCTCAATGTGAAGAGTTTGAAGTAAAGAGTATTATTGATAATATTTTTCAATTGGAAAAATAAGCGGGATGCGTAAATGAGTTCACTATGCCCCGCTTATTTTCTTTTTTACGAAGGGGAAAGCAAGGAGTCGCGTCTGCTGTTGACAGATGACAGCTTCATCTTTCAGAGTTGTTAGTTTCTGATGACGGCATCGATCGTTTTTTCATCGTTGAGAAAATCACTAATGCCCACCCCCTGCAGATATTTAGCAATCTTGTCGAGAGAAGTTGCAATATCGGCAAGTAATAATAAGGCGTCTCATTTAGGCATCAATTAATTCTCTCTCAATATTTTGCATCAGTGATGATTTGATGGCACGACTTGACACCAGATCAACCTTACAATTCAATATCTCTTCGAGCTCTTCCGCAAGACTGACAAATTTTAATCCTATTGTCGGTTCAACATCCGCCATGATATCAACATCGCTGATTTGAGTTTGTTCATCACGAGCGTATGAGCCGAACAGCGCCAGGCGATGCAAAGGATATTTTTTAAATAACCTTGGTTTCTCCCTTCGCAAACGTTCTAATATTTCTTCTTTTTTCATTTTCATATGCCAACCACTAAACTCACCTAGCAAAAGCCTGTCGACTTATCACTGGCCTGTCTAATGCAAATCTATGGTACGAGATCTGGAAATATAAGTTTTTTGCTTCCAGTGGATATTTAAATATTAATTTTCTGTCAGCTTATACTCTCTGACGTTTAATGTGCCAATCCCGCGTCGCTTTGCTCCTGGGATACCGTGGATATCTTCACTAAAAATCAGTATTAATTTTACAGAACTGTCTCCACCCTGATAACCTGATAACCTAAAGGTTACACGAGGTCACACGAGGGTACTACGCCGGCCACCGCCGTGATGACTGCGGGTGCTGGATTTAACCCAGAGGACAATCACCCGCCTGCTCGGGAATGGCGGCTCAGACAGTAATTACTTATGCAATCTGTCAATTATTTTTACAAATTGCATAATATCGTTCTGCTGGAATTTGCCTGAATAACCCGAAGGCCACACAAGCTGCGCGTTAAGAAATTCGAGGCTCATTTGCCGATTATGCAAATGTTGTTTCCATCTTCTAATTCTCAGCTATCCGGAAATTCCTGATAGCCGGTTTTTTATTCTGGCTCTTACTTTCTTCCATGACTTGGTGATGAGGAAGCTTTCACCCATATTTTCCACCATCCGCACCAGCCGGGGCCAGGGAACCGCAAAGGTCAGCACTGAGGAAGGAACACAGGGTCTTGCCGATACGTCAAACATGCCCAATACGGCGCGCTGTTCAACGGTTTTAAGTTCTTGCAGGGGATAATCAACGATGGATGCGCAGCCGGCGCCAAAAGGCGCAATGACTCCATGGGGCTGCGGTGAATCAAAATTGGCCAGCGTAAAAAGCCCGGAAAGGATATCGGGAGGAGCAAAGAAAATCAGAACCAGAGGCAGATCTCCTTTTTCCATGCGATCCCACCTTTTGAAGATGATATATTTGCCCGGAGCTTTCGCCGGCTGCTGATGTTTAATAAACTCTTTAACTATTTCCGGTGATTTCTTATATCGTTCACCTTCCAGTTGGCCGGGAATTCCGTAAGATAAAAAATATTCAAAATTCGGTGATATTTTATCGGCAAAGCCGCAAAATCTTTTACCGCCGAAACAACCAATCGAATTGATATCGAAGCAGATGTTTTTCCCCTTCCTTACTTTGGCTAAATCGCCAATCAGGCAACGGTGTCCTTTGGGCGGCCGGGCCATAAATTTGGGGTCCGCCGCATCGGAATAATAAAATCCTACCGGTAAGTCAGCAACGGGAAAATATTTGTTCCATTTTTGTATAAATCTTTCCTTAAATGCTGTTTCCATTTCCGCCTCCTCATGTGAAAACATTTTCCGGCCAATTTTGTTTTACAATTCAATCTGCCTGATACAGTCCGAAAACAGAATAATTTTTTACTGTCTGACGGTTAAGACAAAAACGGCTTTACCTCTCTGGTAATATCTTTAAGCTGCAAGCCCGTTTTATATTGTCCTTGCTTTAGTTTTTACTCCGGCGTTTTCAGCAGCCTTTCGCTGCGCCAGACACGAACAACTTTGATTGCATGGACATCAAGACGATACACTATACGATAGGACGGAAAAATTATTTCCCGTAAATTGGCAATGCCGAATTCGGGTACGATTCGCCCGCTTTCGGGAAAATCGGCAAGTCTTTCCATTTTCGCAATGATTTCTCTCACCAGTGACTCACCAGCATCGGGAACCTGCTGATCTTTATACCACACAAGAATATTCTGCAAATCGGCAAAGGCGGATTCGGCTAAGCTGATTATTCTTTTTTTCGGCATAACTACTTTACCAGCCCCAGCCGTTTTTTAACTTCAGCCAGAGTAATTTCCCGGCATTCTTCAATATCCATCAAACCGGCAACAACTCCACGCAAAAATGCCTGCTCTTCTGTTTTCTCCTCATAATCTTTCAGAGATTCAACTACGGCAACACCTCTGCCCCGGCTGGTGAGAAGAACCGGCCGGCGGGTTTTATCAACCTGACTGAGAATTTTTCCCGGATTTATTTTCAGATCGGTAATGGGAACAACATCTTCCGAATATTTGATGTTTGGTTGCATCATAAACCTCCTTAATGCGCCGCTGATTGGTCATTTAATAGCACCGATTAAATAACCTGTCAATATTAACTCTGTAATTGCACAATCCTGAAAATGCAATGGATTTTTAAGCTGATTGTGGTAAGAGAAACCGTATGAATATTCGTGATATTGCCATCGCCCTGCCCGCGCAGCGGCTTGATAACAAAACGATTGCCCGATGGACGGACGGGGATGAGGATTTTATCAAAAACAAAATCGGCGTGGAAAGCCGCGCATTTCTGCGCGAGGATGAATCAATGATTGATTTATCTCTCCAGGCCTGCGAAAAGCTATTTGAGCAAAATCGGGATTTGGCCCGCGACCAAATTGGCCTGTTAATCGTCGTCACTCAGAATCCCGCCTACAAAATCCCCCACTCTTCGGCTATTTTGCAAAATAAACTGGAGCTCAGCGTTAATACCGCCTGCTTTGATATTAATCTGGGCTGTTCGGGTTATGTCTATGCGCTTTCAGTGGCCAGGGCCTTGATGCTTGCCGAAAAAATTGAAGAGGCCGTCGTAGTTACCTGCGATCCCTACTCGAAAATCATGGGTAAGGCTGATTATGAAACTTGCAGTGTTTTCGGTGACGCGGCAACGGCCACCCGGTTATCCGCCTCCCGGGGAGCGGTTATCGGCAGGATGGATTGCGGCACGGATGGCGCCGGGGCTCATCACCTGATGGCGAAAGCCGGCGGCAGCGTTACTCCCCATACCGGCATCTGGCACGCAAACCAGGCCGCGGCTGAACAGGATGATTATCATGTTCAAATGAACGGCCGGGCAATCTTCAATTTCATGATGAAACGGGTTCCCTCCTCAGTGGAAGCTTGCCTGCAGGAAAACGGATTATCTCTCGATAATATTGATTATTTTTTCTTTCATCAGGCCAGCCGCTATCTGATTGAAAACCTGCGCGATAAAATGAATCTGCCGCCCGATAAAGTTCCTATAGAAATGGAGAATACCGGCAACACGGTTTCCTCTTCCATCCCTATTCTTATTCATAATTTTATGCTAAGTGGCCTGATGCAAAATAAAATCTGCCTGATTTGCGGATTCGGCGTCGGCCTCTCATGGGCGACAAATATTATTTTTTTTGGCGGTAAATATGACACAGCAGGAAGCAATTAACAGTATTACCCTTGCCTTGAGAAAAGTTCTCAAGCGCGACGGCTTTGAAATATCAATAGACACTGATCTCTCCGATAAAAAAATTCTTGATTCGCTCGACAGAATCGTCTTTCTTATGGAGTTGTCGGAACTGACCGGCAAGGAATTTTCGGAAGATGTTGACCTGGTGAAAATCGGGCTTTTCAAAGTTGCCAATCTTGCCGATTATCTGACCGGCGCCAGAGACATCAATCAGTTTTTTCCCAACGTTTAATTTAAAGAGGTATGTTATGTTAAAATCATCGGCAAGAGCTGCGCTTGTTTTGTCTTCCTTGTTTTTAATCCCCTTCTCCCTTACTGCTCAGGAAAAAACAATCCCGCAGAATATTTCCGGCGACAGGAAAATAATTGTTCAGATGGGGCACACCTCCGGCGTCAGCCGTGTTTTATTCTCGCCTGCGGGCAAATTCCTGCTCTCTTCTCAAGTTGGCGGCACGGTTAAACTCTGGGATGTGAAAACCGGCAGGAAAAAATATTTTATTCCGGTTTTGCGGATAATATCAATGTTTTTGCCTTCTCTCCCGACGAAACATCTTTCATAGTCGGCGGCTGTAAAGGCCTGCTGACAATGCGTTCCCTGAAAACCGGCGCGACGCTCTGGTCAGTCGGCGGACATCAGGATTATGTGCAGCAGATTTCTTTTTCCACGGACGGCAAATATATCATGGCGGGCAACGAGAGAACAGCCGTCACCGTGTGGGAAACAGCCACCGGCCGTGAAATTCAATCGTTTACCATTAATCCCCAGGAAGTATCCCGCGTTGCTTTTTCGCCGGATGCGAGGCTCATGCTGTCTGTTGGAACAGACCGCGTCTTTCATCTGTGGGATGTTTTTTCCGCGAAAGAAATTTTAAATTTTATCGGCCATTCCATTCTCATTTACGACATCTCTTTCTCCTCAGACGTTAATACATTGTTTCCGGCAGTGAAGACCGCACAATAAAAATCTGGGAAGCAGCATCAGGAAGGGAATTAAAAACTCTGACCAGCAACGCCGCATGGATTTACTCTGCTTCTTTTTCTCCCGTCGGTAATGCGGCGCTGTCCGTCAGTGAAGACAGGAGCGTTAAACTCTGGGATACGGCAAAAGGCAAACAAAAGGCGGCCTACCTCTTCCGCTGGGATATTGATTCCGCGTCGGAGAAGGAAACTTACCCAAATTTAAAAAGCAATATAAAAACAGCTTTATTTTCCCGTGATGGAAAAAAGGTGCTTTCACGCATCGCCGGTGAAAAAGGGGCAATTATCATCTGGAATCCCGAGGATGGAAAAGTAAAATAATATTTTATTGACGAAAAATCCATCCTCGGAAAAAATGCCGTGCAATTTTCTCCCGATGAAAAGAAAATTATCTCCGGCGCTTTCGCTGCGATAACCCGCATCTGGGATGCGTCAACCGGCCGTGAACTGGCGCGGTTGATCGGTTTCAAAGACGGCGAATGGGTTGCTATCACTCCCGAAGGTTATTACAGTTCCTCTCCTGGAGGACGAAAATATTTATGCGTTCGCGAGGGCAACGATATCTTCGTCATTGATGATGTTTCTGATGTTTTTTGCCGCCCGGATATTGTCAACACTAAGCTAAAGGGTGAGAAAAAATAAAACGCTGGAAAATCTGACAGCTTTTACCGTGCAACTGCACCGTGACCCATCAGATAATACAATTTGCCGCCACGATAATCGTCAGCTTGACTATTCTCTTTCCCTCTCTCAAAATGGCCAAACACGCCTTTTTAAAATTGCTCAACGCCACCATCGAAGAAGAAAGCATGATGGATGTCATCAATATCCTGGGACGTTATTTCGAACACTACTGTGAATTTTCCGATCTGCGGGCGCGCAGCGCAGGAAGAAAAATATTCGTCGAAGTCAGGCTGGTTTTGCCGGAACAAATGCCTCTGGCGCACAGGCATGTTATCGCCGTGAATATGGAAAAAGATATTGCGCAAAACGTTCCCGGAGTGGAAGTAACAATCAAAACAGCTCCCTGCCGCAGGAACTGTGAGTATGTAAAAAGAAACGAACCGTGTCCTTAACTGAAAAACTTTTAGCCCGGCAGAAAGACGACTGCATCATCAACCAATGGTATGGCCATCAGGCGATTCCGGTATTATCGGGATTGGAGTTTCACAAATAATTATTTGCCGCGGCCATAGGGAATACCCAGCTTTTTCATTCTGCTGCGCAGCGTGCTGGGATTGATATTCAGCAAGGCCGCCGCTCCATTACTGCCGTGCACCACCCCCTTGGTCATCTTCAGGACATGCCGGATATGCTGAGAATTGGCCTGATCCAGCGTCAGCGCATTTTCGCTGCGGCCTGAGCCGGCCGGCGGATAGGAGTCGGCAGCGGCGCCTTCCAGCACCTGGAACTGCAAAAGACCGTTCTTGCTCAAAATCATTTCCCGCTCCACGACGTTTTCCAGTTCGCGGACATTGCCCGGCCAGTTGTAATTCGTCAGGCGGTCAATTGCTCCCGGCGCCAGTTCGCTAATGAAAGGCAGTTTCAGCTCCCTGGTTTTTTTGTTGATGAAATAATAAACCAGCGAGGCAATATCTTCCTTTCTCTCCCGCAGCGGCGGAATGATGATGGGAAAGACATTGATGCGAAACCACAAATCTTCGCGAAACTGTTTTGCCTTGACCATTTCGCCAAGACTGCGATGTGTGGCGGCTATGATGCGGATATCCACGGCAATGGATTTTGTTCCTCCCACCCGTTCAATTTCTTTTTCCTGAATTACTCTCAGCATGCGCACCTGGGCCTGCAGCGGCAGTTCGCCGATTTCATCAAGAAATATTGTGCCGCGGTTGGCGCGTTCAAAACGGCCGCGCTTTTGCTCGATGGCGCCGGTAAAAGCGCCCTTTTCGTAACCGAATAGTTCGCTGTCAATCAGTGTTTCCGGAATCGCGCCGCTGTCCACCGTAACAAAAGGCCCTTTATTGCGTAACGACAGGGAATGAATGGCGCTGGCAATAACGCCCTTGCCGACTCCTGTTTCTCCCAGCAGCAGCACCGGGCTGTCCAGCGGCGCCACCTTCCGCACCATTTCCATTACATTTTTCAGGCCGAAATCGCTGCCGACAATTTCATCCACGGAAAGGCTCAGCAATTCCTGTCGCAGATATTTGTTATCATCCACCAGCAGATCTTTGAGCCGCAGCACTTCCTGATGTTTCAGGGCGTTGGAAACCGCCACGGCAAAAGGCTCATTTAAAAGAGCAAGCAGCCGGGCATGCTCCGGCGTGTATTTATCCAGGCCGTCCACGGTCAGGGTCAGTGATCCCACTCGCTTGCCTTCAATCACCAGCCGTAAAATCAATGTTGAAGAATATTGAATTTTAAAAGATGCGGCGATTTTCTTGATGACCGGATCGTTTTCCGGTCGGTTGACAATGCGCACATTAGGCATACCGGGCTTTTCAAAACTATCGCGGCCTTCCTGAAATAAAGGAATTATTCGGTCCGGGTTTCGGAATCCGGCGGCGGTAACTTCGGAAATGGTGCGGATGGCACCCAGGCTCTGTTCATAGAGATGCAGATAAATCGTATCCACGGGCATGAAGTTGACTAAATAGTCCAAAGCGCGCTGGAAGGCAACTTCCATTTCGAGACTGCTGCATATCCTCATTGTCATTTCATGAAAAAAATCTTTGTCATTAACGAACATGATTCATCCTTAACTTTCTTTGACTGCCCTGCTATCTTTTGCACTTTAACACATTTATTGCGAAATATGGCAATAACATTTTGCATATCGCGGCAATTAATCTCTCTGAAACAAGCCTGCTTATCTCAGCGGTTTTTCAACAGGAAAATGGAATAAAACAATCTGCAACAGACGCTTTCCCGCCTTCTTATAGTTTATTGCACTTAATTCCAATCAATGATAGATAATAAAAAATATATAAAAACCAATGCCGGATGCTGACATGAAGAAAAATCCTTCCCTGGAATCATTACAAAAAAAAATCCTTAAGCTCGAACAGGAAGCGGCTAAAAACAGGGAATTAGAAAACCAATTCAAGGAATCAGAAAAAACATACCGCCATATATTTGAACATTCGCCCGTTATGGTTTATCGTTCCAATTACCGGGGATACATTCTCGATATTAACAAAGCGGGGGTTCATATTTTAGGCTACAAAAACAGAAAAGAAATTATCGGCATGGAGGCATCCCGTTTTCTTTACGCCAACCCGGACGACCGCCGCAGATTTCAGAAGAATATTAATAAAACGGGATTTCTCCGCGATTTTGAAACCCGGTTCCGCAGAAAAGACGGCAAGATAATTGATGTCCAGGTGACTTCCACTGCCCGCCGCGGCAAAAAAGGAAAAATAGAGGGGTACGAAGGATTCATCCTGGATATTACCCGCCGCAAACAGGCGGAACGAGCTCTTTTGGAATCTGAAAAAAAATACCGGACGGTTGCGGAAAGTTCTTTAACCGGAATTTTTATTCACCAGAAAAAACGTTACTGCTACGTGAACCGCCGCCTCGCGGAGATGCTTGGTTATGATTCACCGGAAGAAATCATCGGCAAATCATTCTGGACAATTGTCCATCCCGACAGCAGGCCGCTCGTTAAAGAGCGCGGTTTAAGAAGGGAAAATGCCGATTTCCTGCCTGATCATTATTCTTTCCGGGCAATCAAAAAAGACGGCTCTTCGCTGTGGTGCGAATTGCGGGCAACAAGATCAACATATCTGGGCGAACCGGCAGTAATCGGCAATTTTATAGATATTACACAGAGCAAAATAGCGGAAGAAGAAATACGACAATTGTCCCGGAGAATCATTCAAGCCGGGGAAAAAGAAAGAAAGCGCATTGCCGCCGATTTGCATGATGAGTTCGGTCAGACGCTAACCTCTCTCCATTTCGATCTGGAAGCAATGCAAAAATCACTCCCCGCCGCTTTTATAAAAGAAAAAGGAAAATGCGCCGGCCTTATCAGCAAAGTGGAAAACCTGGCCGATGTCCTGCGCAAGACAATATCTCATCTGCGCCCCGATTTATTGGACCACATCGGCCTGATATCTGCGCTGGAGTGGTATATAAAGGAATTCAACCAGCAGCGGCCGGAAATTAAAATTAATTTTCAAACGGTCGGTTTCAAGAAGAGGCTGAGCCAGGAAATAGAAACCGCGCTCTACAGAATAGGTACGGAATGCCTTGCCAATATCAAAAAACATGCGAATGCAACAGCTGTTGATATCATATTGACATACAGCTATCCCTGGGCAATTTTCGTCATCAGAGATAACGGGAGAGGATATCGAACAACCACGGAAGGTCTGCCGTTAAGAAATACATCTCGGGGTATCGGCTTGATGAGTATGATGGAAAGAGCCGCTTCCCTGCACGGTAAAATTGATATTTCCTCAGCGCCGCGCCGGGGAACGACAATCAGAGTGGAAATACCATTATTGTGAGGATAAAATGAGTAAAATTAAAATTCTAATTGCCGATGATCACGCCATAGTACGCGCCGGACTCAGACAAATTCTCAGCGAGCAAAAAGATTTCGAGGTGGCAGGCGAAGCTGAAGACGGAAAAGAAGCTCTGGAAAAAGTAAAAGCGCTTCACCCTGATGTTGCTTTACTGGATATTGCCATGCCAAAATTGAGCGGGCTGGAAGCAATCAGCCTGATTAAGGAATCAGCACCTAAAACACAAATTGTCGTCTTATCAATGCATTCCAAGGAAACTTATATACAGCAGGTTCTCGCCGCCGGCGCTTTAGGTTATGTTCTTAAAGCATCGCCCAGTTCGGATCTTTTAGAAGCGATTCGCGCTGCCTGTCGCGGGGAATATTTCTTGAGTTCGAAACTGCGCACTGATGTAATCTGCGCCTATGCTAAACGGCAAAAAAGTCCACCTACTGTTGGCGGCTATGACCTTCTATCCGAAAGAGAACAGCAGGTTTTCCGCCTGGTTGCCCAGGGATATTCGACTGGACAAATTGGTGATTTTCTTTGTGTTAGTCCCAAAACCATCGAAAAACACCGCACCAGTATAATGCATAAATTAGGTGTTCATGACCGTATCGGCTTGATGAAATATGCCATTAAAATAGGTGTTGTCGATCCGGCCCTTTGGTAAAATTGAAACATATCAGATAATCCCTGATATGAACCCCAAAGCAATGCAGGTATTATGGTAACTGGAAACAATTTAGCTGGATTGCTGAGTTTATTTACCATCAACTGCGCAAACTGCGCTCTAGTTTCACATTAAAGTAGTATTTTCCTCCAGCCAGAATGGGGTGCACACCCCATTGCCTGTTTTACCGTCCCTTTGTATTAAAATCATGATTTTAAAAATCAAGCAACTTTGTCGGGATAACTTTGCTGGTAATGGGACCCCGGCAGCGGAAATATTTATAACAGGATTAACAACAACTAAATTTAAAGAAGGAGGGGTAGAGTAATGAAAAAGAAGATTTTAGCTGTTATACTTGTATTGATTTTTACTGCAGCACTTGCAGGAACAATCTTCGCCAAGGAATTACCCAAAGTAAGATGGACAATGCAGACCACTTGGGCTAAAGGCTGGCTGATTCATGATGAGGTGGAAGCTTTTGCCGCCAGAGTAAAAGCAATGAGCGGTGGCAACTTCGATATTAAAGTTCTTCCCGCCGGCGCAGTCGTCGGAGCAATGGAGAACATGGATGCAACCTCCAAAGGCACGCTCGATGGCTGGCACAGCTGGACCGGCTACTGGCAGGGCAAACATCCCTCCGCGAATTTCTTCGCCTCCATTCCCATGCATCTGGAACCCCTGATGTATGTAACCTGGATGTATTCAGGCGGCGGCAAGGAACTCATGCAGGAAATGTATGATGAAATGGGCATGAACGTTGTTGTGATTCCCGGCGGTTTGACCCACCCGGAACTGCTGGCCATGTCCAACAAACCCCTCAAACAAGTCAAAGACTTCAAAGGCCTGAAATACAGAGCTCCGGGCTGGTGGGGTGAAATTCTGAAGAAGATGGGTGTTTCCGTTATGATGCTGCCCGGTGTTGAATTGTATCCTTCTCTGCAGAAAGGCATTCTGGATGCCACAGAGTTCTCTTCACCGATCGTCAACAAGCAGCAGGGTTTCCATGAAGTCACCAAATATGTTGCCGGCCCCGGTATGCATCAGCCGACCTGTTATTTTGAGCTGGGTTTCAACAAGACAAAATATAATGCTCTGCCGGAAGAATACAAGGCAATGATTCAGTCCGCGGCAATGGCGATGACAATCAGCATGTGGACAAAGGACATTACCCTGGGTATTCAGACTCTGGAATTCTATAAGAGCAAAGGCAAGATTTTAACACGTGTTGACGATGCCGCGCAGAGAGAATTCCGTAAACAGGCCTTGACGTTTATTGATGCCGAAGTTAAGAAAATCAATAAACCCCATACCACCAAGACATGGGCGTCTGTACAGAAAATGTGGAAAGAATTTTCAGCGTACGAAGATTTCATGATTCCGATTCGCAAGTAACCTAGCATTCTCTAACTGCTATTGAGCTTTAGCCGTACTGTCCGGTCTGAGCATCTGCTTAGGCCGGACAGGCGGCTGAAAAAGTAGTTGCCGTATTTAAAGAACGTGAAAATTAGGAGTATTACTTATGAAAACTGTTATTGCCATTATGAAGTTTATCAACTTCCTCACCACGATAACAGCCAAAGCAGTTTCGTATGCCTGCCTTTTGCTGATTCTCGCGTTGTGCTATGAAGTTATCGCACGTTATGTATTCGGTGCGCCGACTACCTGGAGTTTTGATGCAACTTATTTTCTGTGCAGTATAGCTATGGTTCTGACACTTGCCTATACCTGGCAGCAAAATGCCCATGTCAGCGTGGATATGATTCTCGCCAAGTTCTCGATCAAGGTACAGGCTCTGCTGAATGTCATCTTCCTCCTTATTATTTTCTTTTTGACCTGGATTCTGATTATCGGAGCAATGTTCCCTCATGTTATCGAGTCCTGGAGAATTTTGGAGAGATCCTCTATCGGCTATATGCCTCCTATTTACCCCTATAAAACATGGATACTGGCAGGCACGATTCTGATGACTCTCCAGGGGGTAAATGTATTTATTAAGGAGCTTTACCGCCTGTTTAATGGAAAGGAGTTGAAACTCTCATGAGTATAGAACTGATCACTTTTTTGATGTTAACCGTTCTGATCGCGGTAATCATGCTTGGTTTCCCGATTGGTTTTTCGCTGGCCGGCGTAGCAACTATATTCGGCATTATTTTCGTGGGTCCTCAAATCAGCACCGTCTTCATGCTGCGCATGCATGTCGCCCTTTCCGATTATACATTAATTGCGGTTCCGCTGTTTATCTTTATGGGGGTAATCATTGAGAAGTCGGGCATCGCCGGAAGGCTGTTTGACGCCATGTACGCTATTCTGGGCGGATTAAAAGGCGGTCTCGCCATGTCGGTCATCGTCGCCAGTACGATTTTTGCGGCGGCAACAGGTGTTGTCGGCGCCACCGTAACCACAATGGGCATCCTGGCCCTGCCGGCTATGATGAAATACAATTACAATAAGGAGCTGGCCTGCGGCTCTATCTGTGCCGGAGGCGCGCTGGGTATTTTGATTCCGCCGAGCATCATGATTCTTGTTTACGCGCCCACTGCGAACGTATCGGTCGGCGCTTTACTGATCGGATGCTTCCTGCCCGGAGTGATTCTGTCAGTGATTTATCTGCTTTACGTCGGCATTTTGTGTTATGTGGATCCGGAAAAAGGGCCGGCCATCCGTGAGGAATTCAGAGTATCTATCCCGATAAAGATAAAGATGCTTGCTACGTCTGTAATGCCCGTTTGTCTTCTTATTCTGGCTGTTTTGGGCACAATTTTCTTCGGACTGGCCGCACCGACTGAAGCTGCCGCGTTTGGCGCTTTTGCCGCAGTAATTCTGGCCGCGGCATACAGAGCTTTAAGCTGGAAAGTTATTAAGGATGCCGCTTTGGCAACCACTAAAGTATCCGCAATGGTGTACATGGTTGTTATCGGCGCTTCTTTTTTTACGAGTGTTTTCATGCGCCTGGGCTGCGGTGATTTCATTGAAGAACTGGTGCTGGGGCTGCCCCTCGGCAAATGGGGTATCCTTGTTGTCATGTGGGCAATCATCATTGTAATGGGTTGCTTTTTGGACTGGATCGGCATTGTCATGATTGTCGTACCGATTTTTTCACCCATCGCCATTAAACTGGGATTCGATCCTATCTGGTTTGCCCTGATGAATATTGTCGTGCTCCAGACGTCGTTCCTCTCGCCGCCTTTCGCATATACAATTTTCTACCTCAAAGGCATTGCGCCTCCAGAAATTCAGCTGGCGCATATTTACCGTGGCGTTGTGCCTTTTATGCTGCTGATGCTGCTGGCCGTGGCAATCTTTGCCATTTTCCCCGATTTACTCCTTTGGGCGCCGCGCCATGCATCACTGATGGGCTGATAATTTGCGTTAATTAAGCAAAATAATTTTTTCTTAAGGAAAAACCCGGGTAGCATCTTACCCGGGTTTTTTAATGAGTCCCAAATTACAGAAACGCAGCGAACTGAAATTTGTAGGACGAATTAACTCGAAGCACAGTCCGGCAGCTATGCCGGGTGCGTGCCTGGGCCTGCCGGACATAACTAAGCGGAGTTAATGCCACCACTATTTTTTTGTCAGCGAATCATGGCATACGCAGCAAGACAAGAATCCCGACTTTGGGCGAAGGGCATCGGCCAGTGCTGATGAGACCAATATGTCAAAAGCAGCGAGCTGAAACTCGCTGGGCAAATTAAGGAAACGCAAATTTTGCAACCACGGTGCAGCAAAAATGCCGGTTGAATTTTTTTGCCGAAAACAGGATGTAATCTGAGCTATAAGCTCGCCAACACTTTATAATCAAAGTTTTTCCATAATCTTTTTCCCAAAACCGGTGTAACCCCCGGCTCTCCCATCATGTGCGGCTGTAAACAGCCTGGGGCAATCTCCAGAGATGTCGTTTGCAATCCACCGGCGGATATGATAATGACTATTAGTCAAATTAAGGCTTCTCTGGAAGAAGCAACCGGTTGTAATGTTTAATGAAGGCGGGAGTAGATCTATGCAGGCAGCAGAAATTATCCATCAGGCAGTAATCTCAGGCCGCAGCAGCCTTACCGAAGCAGAATCAAAAGCAATATTAAAGACATACTGCGTTCCTGTTGTTGAAGAAACAGTCGCCTCAACTGCCGAAGAAGCAGTGCAGAGAGCGGCCGCCATGGGGTATCCTTTGGTTTTAAAAGGACTTGGTGCCAGATTAACCCATAAAACAGAAAGGGGACTGGTTTGGCTTAATTTAAAAAACAGTAATGAACTCATTTCTGCGGCCAATTACATCAAAGAAGCGGCAGGGCAGGATCTGGAGGGATTTCTGCTGCAGCCGATGCTGGCCGGTAAAAGGGAGTTTGTCGCCGGATTATTTTACGATAAGCAGTTCGGTCCGACAATCATGTTCGGCTTGGGCGGCATCTTCACCGAAGCTATCGGCGATGTTGTTTTCCGATTGGCTCCCCTCTCGGAAAACGAAGCGGAAAAAATGATTAATGAAATAACAGCCAATAAACTGCTGGATAATTTCCGCGGTGAAAAGGCGCCGGACAAAGCGGCGCTGATTAAGACTCTGCTTGGTTTGTCACGCATCAGCAGCGAAATTCCGGAAATAAGGGAAATTGACATTAATCCGTTGTTAGTCAGCGCCGACGGCAGGGTGACGGCTGTAGACGCTTTAATTATTACGGGGCGGCCGGCGGAAAATGCAGTTACCAGCATCCCGGTGGAGCCAAAACTAATAGGTAAATTATTTTATCCGAAATCCATTGCTTTTATCGGCGCCTCGGCGGAATTCGGCAAATGGGGTCATTTGCTGTTCACTAATGTTGTCGCCGGAAAATTTGGCGGCGATATTTTCCTGGTAAATGCCAAAGGCGGGAAAATCGCCGGGAGAAAGGTTTATCAAACTGTGACTGATATTCCCGAACCGGTGGACCTTGCCGTAATTTCAGTACCGGCGGCAATAGTGCAGGACATCCTGCCGCAGCTCGCGCAAAAATCCATTCGCAATGTTCTTTTAATAACTTCGGGATTTGCCGAAGTCGGCGCTGACGGAAAATCTCTGGAAAATAAGCTTATTGAAGATGCCCGCCGGAGAGGAATTATGATTTTGGGTCCAAATACCATGGGCATCTGTAATCCGCATATTTCACTTTATTGCACCGGCACCCATGTGCGCCCTGAACCGGGGGGCACCGTGCTGGTCGCGCAATCCGGCAATCTGGGAACACAACTGCTGGCTTTCGCGGAAAAGGAAGGCATCGGCATCCGCGCATTTTGCGGTTCCGGCAATGAAGCAATGATAACCATTGAAGATTATCTGGAGGGCTTTGCAGTTGACGAAATAACAAAAACTGTTGTTCTCTATATAGAAAGCATTAAAGAAGGCCGCCGGTTTTTTACTTCGGCCAAAAGAGTCGGCAAACAAAAACCTGTAATTGCGTTAAAGGGGGGAAGGACACAGGCCGGCGAGCACGCGGCTGCCAGCCACACCGGAGCAATGGCCTCCAACGTTAAAGTATTTGACGCCGCCTGCCGTCAAGCCGGCGTGGTTTTAGTCGAACACCCTATGGATTTACTGGATTTATCCGCGGCATTTTCTTCCCTGCCTCTTCCCCAGGGCAAAAGAATCGGCTTGATGACATTGGGAGGCGGCTGGGGCGTTGTCGCTTCGGATTTATGCACCGATTACGGTCTTACCGTGCCCCAATTGTCCGACGAATTAATTGCCAGAATAAGTAAATTGCTACCGCCTTTCTGGAGTCACGCCAACCCGGTGGATGTCGTTGCGGAAATGAAGACAGAGATTCATATGGCAATTATTGAAGAGCTGCTGCAATGGCAGGAATGCGATGCCGTCATTCACATGGGTATCGTCGGCAGAAGAATAATGATAAAACAACTTTTGGAATCAGCAGTTGCGGTAGACAAGTCCTACGACCGGAAATTTCTGGAAGCAACATTGGGGGCGCTGGAAGCCTTTGAGCAGCAACTCATCGAGCGGACAGCCCGGCTGATGGAAAAATATAAAAAACCGGTCGTCGGTGTTTATCTGCTGCATGATGACCGCGCCAGAACAGTGACGGAAGTCAGCAATTGCCTTTTCAAGGGCATAACCTTCACTTCTCCGGAAAGAGCGGTCAAATCGCTGGCGAAAATGTATGCCTACAGTAAGTGGCTCAGTGAATCAGCGGAAAAATAGCTTATCGGACGAAAATCGGATTGGAAAAAATCCAGGGGCGGTATTTTCCATAGGCTTTCAGGAAGGCCTCGATGCGATAAACTCCTTTTGCCGCAATCGGCACGCTCATTTCCTTTGTCCGGTCTGCCGCAAAGACAGCACCATCTTTAATTACCCGGCAATTAGCGACACAGGGTAATTTAACTTCCAGCAGAGTTTTGTTATCGAGCAACAAGTTATCTCCCATCAGCGCCGGCCCGCTGGAGTTGCGCATCGTAAAATTAAAACCGCGGGCATTGCAAAAATAATCCAGCGCCACATAGCAGGAGCCGGAACGGATGGATTGCAAAACCAGCGGTATATCTTTTTCCTTATTGCCGGACAACTGTTCTGTAGTGATAACATGAGTGCGCAGGAAGGTAAACGCTTTATCGAAGGGAAAGGCTTCAAAGCTCAGGCCGCCCAGTTTTTTCCTGCTGGCATGATTATCCAATTCCCCGATACCGACTATTTTTTTTCCGGCGGCGTTGAGCGCATCCCATCGCTGCAAAGTAACGGCTCTTGGCCCGCGCAGGAAAAAAGCAGGAAAAAAGTAGCTGCAAAGACCGGATACATAGCCGCAGAGAGAACTTTGCCAGTCGGTCATAAAATCCCAGACGCTGATT
>JAKLDS010000049.1 GCA_022703375.1 Deltaproteobacteria bacterium
GCGGCGGCGCCGAAGCCGGGCTTTGACGCCAAGGAAATCAGAATAGCGCAATGGGGGCCGCAGACGGGCCCGGCTGCGCCGTGGGGCTCGGTGGCCAGAGGCAGTGACATCCTGTTTAAAATCGCCAACGATGCCGGTGGTATTCACGGCCGCAAGATTAAATACTTCATCCGTGATGACCAGTATAATCCGGCCCAGACAAAAGCCGTAGTCAAGGAACTGGTGGAACGCGAAGGTATTTTTGCCTTTGTCGGTGGCGTCGGTGCGGCCTGCGGTATGGCGGTGAAGGACTATCTGACCGAAAATAAAATCATCTGGGTGGGACCGTCCACGGCCATCAATGATTATGTGTTTCCGGCTAATCCTTATCTTTTTGCCGTTTACCCGCTGTATGAAGATGAGGCCAGCATTATCACCAAATATGTAGTCGAAAAACTCGGTTCCAAGAAAATAGCCTTCTTATATCAGAATGACGCCTACGGCAAAAGCGGGCTGACGGGCTGCAAGGCACGGATGGCTGTCCTCAAAATGAAACTGGTCGAGGAGCTGACTGTGGAGCCCGGTGAGAAGGATCTTTCTTCCCAGATGCTGCGCCTGAAAAATTCCGGCGCGGAAGTAGTGATTATGTGGGTCAACCCCACGACTGCGGTAATCTCCTTAAAGACAGCGGCGACTATCGGATTCAAACCGCAGTGGGTATCTTCCAATACCCTGTCCGATTACGGTCTGATGAATAAAATCACCGGCGGACTCTGGGAAGGCGTTATTACCGGGGCGTTCAGTCTGCCGCCGGATTCCAATAACGCTATAATGACTAAATACCGTGAGGCTGCCAAAAAGTATGCGCCGGAAGAGCGGTGGGGTGTCTTCTACCTGGCGGGCATTCTCTTCGCCGAACCGCTGATGGAAGCTCTGAAGCGCACCGGGCCGAAGCTGAGCACGGAGGCTGTTCTGAAACAGCTCAACTCCCTGAAAAATTTCCAGGGACTCGGTCCTATGGTCAACTGGTCTCCCAATGTGCACCAGGGCACCGACTCTGTCCAGATTCAGAAGTGCGGTCCGGGCGGATCATACATCCTGCTCCAGGATTGGACTGCCAATGAACTGGCCACGTGGAAGAAGAAATAAATATACCCAGCCGCATTCCCTGGCTGACTTTGTTGGCATCGTTCTTGCCCCGCTGACGCGGGACAGTTCAACTAACGAATTTCAGTTCGCTAAGCTTCTGAGATTCGAGTTTCACTGCCGCCTCGTTATCCTTTGAATGCAACTTGGTATTTAAACCTCAGAGGCGGGGCATTGTCCCGTCTCTGAACTTCATTAAATAAGAATCAGGGTTAAGGGCAGATGGCGCAACTGAAGATAGAAAATTTGAGCATTTCTTTCGGCGGAATCAAGGCGGTGGACAACGTCAGTTTCGCAGTCCAGCCCAATTCGATATTTTCCATCATCGGGCCCAACGGCAGCGGTAAAACTACAATTTTTAACATAATCAGCGGTATTTATAAACCTAACGCCGGCAAGGTTCTCCTGGAGTCAGAAAATCTGGTAGGTTTGCGGCCCGATAAGATTGCCCGCAAGGGTATCGCGCGAACCTTTCAGAATATTCAGCTTTTCGGCAATGCCAGTGTCATGGATAATCTCATGCTGGGACGTCACATTCACATGAAGACCGGAGTTATCGGCGGCGCCTGTATGTGGGGCAGACGTTCCCGCACGGCCGGAGAAGAAATCAGGAACCGCGAAATTATCGAACATATCATTGACTTTCTTGATTTGCAGTCCCTGCGCGATCAGTTCGTATCCAATCTGCCTTACGGCAAACGCAAGCTGGTGGAACTGGGCAGGGCGCTGGCGCTGGAGCCCAGGGTGCTGCTCCTCGATGAGCCGTCCGCCGGCATGAATACCGAGGAAAAGGAAGATTTGAAAATCTGGATTAAGGACATTCAGGAAGATTATCAGGTGACAATTCTGCTCATTGAGCACGATATGAATATGGTCATGGGTATTTCCGATAATATTCTGGCCATCAGCCAGGGGGTAAAGATTACGGAAGGCGCCCCGCCGGAAGTCCAGAAGCATCCTGATGTTATCGCTGCTTATCTGGGTGAGGAGGAATCACGGGTATGACCACCAAAGCAATTCCGATAATTATCGGAATTGGAAACTTTATCGCGAGCCCCTGCTTTGAGGGATAGTTCGACTTCCAGATTTCAGTGCACTGTGCTTCTGAAATCTGAGTCTCACTACTCGCTGCGGGTATTATACCCTCCGCTGCGCGGGATTGTTCCCCGCTCGAGTGCGGGATAATTCGACCGGCAAGCTCAAGTGGCTTTCGCTTCTTGAGCTTGGGTCTCATTACAACTTACCAATACCATTGTGCTTCGCGCACAGAATTGGAGTTTCACAATAATGCTGTCGGTCAAGAACATTGAAACATGGTACGACCTGATTCGCGCTCTCTACGGCATATCCTTTGCGATAAAAGAGGGGGATATAGTGGCGCTGCTCGGCAGCAATGGCGCCGGCAAGACGACCACGCTCAAAACCATCATGCGCCTGCTGGAAGACGATCAGCCGGAAAAGGGTGAAATCGAATTTCTGGGCAGGAGAATAGACCGGATGGATACGGAAGAGATTGTGCGCCTGGGCATCAGCTATGTGCCGGAAGGGCGGGAAGTGTTTCCCGAACTGACGGTAATGGAAAACATTCTCATGGGCGCATACACCCGCAAGGACACGAAAGGAATCAAGTCTGACATTGAGAATGTGCTTAAGCTGTTCCCGATTCTGCGGGAACGGCAAAGCCAGGAAGCCGGCCATTTAAGCGGCGGCGAGCAGCAGATGCTGGCCATCGGCCGCGCGCTGATGAGCCGTCCCAAACTGTTGATGCTCGATGAACCGTCGCTCGGGCTCTCCCCGCTTCTGACTAAAGAGATATTTAACATTATTCAAAACATCAATAAACAGGGAGTAACAATTCTATTGGTGGAACAGAATGTCAATATGGCGCTGCAATATGCCCATTATGCATTTTTAATGGAGAACGGCCGCATTGTCCGGGCGGACAAGCCCGAAGTGCTGCGGGAAGATAACGATGTGAAGGAGTTTTATCTGGGAATTTCCACAGAGACCTCGGTGAAAGGTTACAAACGATACCGGAGGAAGGTAAGGTTCAGATAAGGCTTATGAATACAGCGGAACAAAAAATGGATGATGTTAAAACACTGCCGCAGAGCCTCCGGGCTATTGCCGGGATGCAACCCGCGCGGATTGCCATGCGCCGGAAGGATTACGGCATCTGGCACGACATTACGTGGGAGCAGTATTACGAAAATGTCCGTAAAGTTGCGCTGGGCTTGCATGCTCTCGGTGTGAAGCGCAATGATCATGTATCCATTGTCGGTGAAAATAAGCCCGAGTGGCTTTATTCGGCGATGGGAGTAATGTCGCTGGGAGCAATCTTTGTCGGCGTTTACACCACCAATCCGGTGGCCGAATGTGAATATGTGGTGGGGCATTCGGAATCGGTTGTTTTTTTCTGCGAGGATGAGGAGCAGTTCGATAAGGCTCTGGCCTTCCGGGAGCGCACAGCGCATCTGAAAAAAATTATTGTCTGGGATATGGAAGGGCTGAGGCATTTCACCGACCCGATGCTGATGAGTTTTGAAGATTTGCTCAACCTCGGCGGCAAGACCGATGCGGATAATCCGGAGCTGCTGGAAAAAATAGTTGCGGAAGGCAGGGAGGATGATATCGCCTCCATCATTTATACGTCGGGCACCACAGGCCCGCCCAAGGGGGCGATGATTGCCCATAAAAACTATTTGTGGATAGGCCGGCAGAATGAAAAAATTACGAAGATGAGCGCGGACGATGAGACCATCTCCTTTCTGCCGCTCAATCACGTCTATGAACAGATATTTGATCTCATGATGCATCTGCGCTCCGGACATATTGTAAACTTTACGGAAAATACGGATACGGTCATGACCGATTTGCGCGATGTCTCTCCGACGCTGTTTCACGCAGTGCCGCGCATCTGGGAGAAATATCATTCCGCCATTGTGCTGAAAATGGCTGATGCCACCTGGCTGAAAAGGAAAATATTCAACGCCGCTTTTAAAATCGGCGCCGGCTACAACACATATAAACTTGCCGGGAAAAGCATACCCGCTTATCTTCGGTTTGGCTACCGGCTGGCTTATCTGGCCGTTTTCCGGAAGCTCAAGGAAAGGCTCGGTTTCGACCGTGTCCGGCTGGGCTTTTCGGGCGCCGCGCCCATTTCGCATGAGATACTGAAATTCTTCCAGAGCATCGGCATTCCCATCCGCGAAGGCTACGGCCTTACCGAGACTACGGGGATTACGCATATCTCCGATGAGAAGCATTTCAAACTGGGCACCGTGGGACGCAGCCTGCCCGGTTCCGAGGTGCGGATTGCCGAGGACGGCGAAATACTGATTCGGCACGGCGGCATTTTTCAGGGCTACTTCAAGGATGAAGAGCACACCGCGCTGGCGCTGGAAGGCGGCTGGTTCCATACCGGCGATGTGGGGGAAGTGGATGAGGAGGGGTATCTGAAAATTACCGACCGCAAGAAAGATTTGATTATTACCGCCGGGGGCAAGAATGTGGCGCCGCAATACATCGAAAACCTGCTCAAGTTCTCTCCCTACATCGCGGATGCCGTGATTATCGGAGACCGGCGCAAATTCATTACGGCGCTGATTGTTATTGATGAGGAGAATGTCATCAAATACGCGCAGGATCACAAGGTGCAATACACAACTTTTGCGAGCCTGACGCGCACGGAAGAAGTTGTAAAACTGATTGCCGAAGAAGTGGATAAGGTAAACAGGCAGATTGCGCGGGTGGAAAACATCCGCAAGTTCCGTCTGCTGGACAAGAAACTCTATACCGAAGACGGCGAAGTGACGCCCACGATGAAGGTCAAACGCAAGGCCATCAATGCCCAGTACGGCGAACTCATCGAAGAGATGTACCGGGGCGATTAATCTTTGCTCAAGTTTCTCCTCCCTTGATAATTTCATCATGCCTGCCGGCTCCGTTGTTATAAATCGGGAAAATGTGCCATAAAGCGAAGCATGATTTAATGGTGATTACGGGGAGGCGTACAATGGATTTAACGGAAGCAATTCGCGGCCGGCGCAGTATTCGCAAATTCAAACCGGATTCCGTAAACGAAAATGATTTAAGGGAAATAATCGAAGCGGCAACACTGGCGCCGAATGCGGAAAATCAACAGATGTGGCATTTTGTCGCGGTGACTAATCGGGAACTCATTCAGAAAATCGGCGATAGCGTTTCCGTCAGGCTGGATGCTCCCGCCTCCTCCGTTCTTACGGCCTTAATGCCTATCCGGATTCCGGCGCAGAGCCCCGGGGCGCGCCCGCGATTGCCGCTCAATGAGGCATACCGGTTGATAAAGTAATCTGCCGGTTTTCAATTAACGCATTATCCCCTGCCGGCAACAGGGGATAATTAATTACGCGATTAGCGCGGTAAATTCAGAGTTGCCGCAATCCGGCCTATCAGTTCTTCCTTCCCCACCGGTTTGGCAATGAATTCCCTGCCGCCGATCAAGCCCGCCTCTCTGGCCACTTCCTCTTTCTGGACGACTGCTGTCAGGAAAATGATGGGAATGTTTTTTGTGCGACTGTCCATGAGCAGTTCTTCGGCGACCTCCTGTCCGCTCATTTCCGGCATCATGATGTCCAGCAAAATCAAATCAGGTTTGATGGTTCTGGCAAGCTTCAGGCCTTCTTTACCGCTGTTGGCTGTTGTGACCTTGAAATTGCGGCTCGTTTCGGTTTCCAGGTTAAGCTTGATGAAGAAAGTAAACGATTCCTCATCGTCAATAACAAGTATGTTGATATCCTTTTCCAAAACAGCACCTCCTTGGTGTTATAATTTTACGGGCAGTCTGATGATGATGCTTGTTCCCCGACCGGCTTCACTTTCCGCGGAAATTGTTCCGTCATGCCTGTCAATAATTCCCCGGGAAATGGAAAGTCCCAGGCCGGTATTGCCGATGGGCTTGGTGGTGAAAAAAGGATCAAAAATATTGTTGATTTTATCGGCGGGAATGCCGTGCCCCGTATCACGGAAAATAATTTCCAGGAATTTTCTTTTATTGTCATCTTCAATCTGCGATACCATGATGGTAAAGGTGCCGCCCGCGGACATGGCGTTAATGCCGTTGAGCAGCACGTTGACAAAGACCTGCTTTATTTGATTGCCGTCAACGCAAATATCGGGCAAATCCGGCGCATACTCTTTAATCAACTGCAGATTGTTTTTGCGGAATTCGTGTTCCGTCAGCACCAGTGATTCGTCAATCAGCGCCGGCACATTCTGTTTGGTGAGCTCCAGAGGATTCTGCCGGGAATAACTGAGCAGGCCCTTGACGATTATGTCGGCCCGCAAAACGGCGCTGTTCAATCTCTCGACCACGTCCAGCAGCAGGGAATTATCTTTGATGGCTGTCTGCAGAAAGTTAACCCCCTGCAGAATGATGGCGAGGGGATTCTTGATTTCATGGGCGATTCCGGCGGCCAGCATTCCGATGGAAGCCATTTTTTCCTGCTGGATAACCAGGTCCTGCTTCTCGCCCAGTTCTTTGCAGGCGCAGGCCAGTTCCAGATTGGTTTTTTGCAGTTCTGATTCAATCAGTTTTCGTTCGGTGATATCCTGCGCCGTGCCGTGCATGCCGGTGATATTGCCCTCGTTGTCATAGATGACTCCGCCCAGCCAGTTCAGACAGCGATTGCCGCCCCGGGGACGCTCAATTTCCAGTTCCAGCTGCAGGGGCTCGCCTGTTTTCAGGGAATGGCTGACGGCTTCTTTCAGCCGCTCCCAGCTCTCGTGCGTATAAATTTGCGGATGTTTGGTGTCGGAAAAAGACATCGCATGATTATTCAGGCCGGTCATCCGGTAAAGTTCCTCCGACCAGATGATTGATTTATCCCGGATATTCCAGCTCCAGCTGCCGATTTTGGCCAGCCGGTAGGCATCATGCAGTTGTTTTTGCGTTTCCTGCAGGGCTTTTTCCATCTGCCGGCGTTTGGTAATATCGCGGCCGACACCTAAAAAACCGGAAGGCTCTCCTGCCGCATCGCGCAGAAGCGAAATGCTCATCTCACCCCAGTGCGGATCACCGTTTTTCCCATAATAACCGAACTCGTTGTTTACAATGATCGCCTTGTCTTTATTGGCCAGATTATCATTTGTCAAATGTTCCAGCATCAGTTGCTGGACAAGCTCATATGATTCGGGCAGCAATAATTTGTTAAGAGAAACTTGACTGAGTTCTTCCGGCGTAAACCCAATAACCTGCGTAACCGACCGGCTGACCCACGTAATATGCAGATTCATATCCATCAGCCAGACCATATCCTGAATGTTGTCTGTGATAATTCTTTGCTGGTGTTCGCTTTGACGCAGCGCTTCCAGCGAAGCCTCCCGCTGCGCTTCCGCCTGCTGGCGTTCGGTGATGTCTACAATTGCTCCCCTCAGGCCCACAGGTTTGTCGTTATCGTAGATTACTCTGGAGATTACTATGGCCGGAAAGACCGATCCGTCCAGCCTCCTCAGTTTATATTCAGTTCCTGCAATTAGTTTTCCCTTCAGGAGTTCCTGGATGTTATTCCTTGATTTTTCAACCTCTTCAGGTGAAAGGAGATCCCATCCTTTAAAGCCCCTTTTTAAATCCTCTTCCGTGCCTCTGAATGTTTCATAAATGGCGCGGTTGGCCGAAATGATATTACCGGAAAAATCCATTTCGTAGACCGGAATAGGCAGAAAATCATAAAGCTCACGATATTTTTTTTCGCTGGCTTGGAGCGCTTCGTGCGCCTGCCGTCGTTCGGTGATGTCGGTAAGAAAATTCAGGGTAGCCGGTTTTCCCTGCCAGGGAACTATCGCCGCATGAATTTCCACCCAGCGGACGATTCCCTTTGGGGTGATAATCCTGAATGTATATATATTGGGCACGGCTTCGCCCCTAAGCCTTCGCAAATGATTGGCAAGCACCATTTCCCGGTCATCAGGATGAATAAAATCCGTGAAAGGATTAGATGTCAATTCTTCGTAGGAAGAGCCCAGCAGGTTAATGGCGGCCCGATTGATAAATTTGATTATTCCCTCCTGAGCGATAAAGACTACTTCACTGCTGTTTTCCACCAGCAGGCGGTATTTAGCTTCGCTTTCAAACATCTTTCTATTCGCTTTTTCATGCCCGGCAATTTCCTCTTGCAGCGTTTGATTGACCTGATGCAGATCCGCTATCTTTTTTTCCAGTTTGTTAAAAAGAATCTCGTTGTATTGCCGGAAAAATTCCATTTCCTCACCCAACGGTCTTTCCGTTTCCGGCGTTGCCTCCTGTTTCTGCTGCAGAACCTCATTAATTATTTGAATTAATGCATTTAAATCCTGCGGCTTGGTGATAAACCGCTCCGCCCCGATGCTCAGAGCAAAAGCTTCATCCTGCGGAGTGGTATAGGTAGCCGAGTAAAAAATCAGGGGGATATGCCTTAGCTTCACGTCCGACTTTAATTTGCGGCAAAGCATATAGCCGTCCATTACCGGCATCAGGATGTCGGTAATAATCAAATCCGGGGGAGCGGCCGCGGCTTTTTGCAGGGCTTCCGCTCCATTCCCGGCGGTAGATACTGCCATGCCGTTCCCGGCAAGAAATTGCTCCAGCATGTAAAGGCTTTCTCTGTTATCGTCTACGACAAGTATTTTTTTCATAATGTTTACTTTCTATTGCATCATTGCTCCTGGATGCAGTTTTCCTCTCTCTGCTTTCGCAATTGACGATTATTCTTCTACTTTGCAATCCAGAGGTTGAAAACCTGGCCGTCATTGAAATATGCCTGATAGCCGCCGGCATTGTCCATGGTCAGATTTTCTATGTTGCTCAGGGCGTTGATTATCGTTCCCGTGTAATTTTCATAGCCGTTTTTGGTAATCAGCTTTCCGATAAATGCGCTGTTTCCCGAATCGGTGGTCTCATATAAATGTACCTGCGCTCCCATCTTTGTCAATATTAAAGAGGCGCGTTCGGCGTCATATTTACGGCGGGCGACGTGGACAATCCGAATTGTAATACCGCTTAAATTATTCGTGCTGGTTGCCTGCAATGGCGCGGCTCTTCTTGACATTCTGCTGCTCCGCGCGTCAGAAGCGGAAGGCTGGTTGTAGGCAGTTCTTTTTTTATCTTCCTCGATTTTTTTCCGCTCGTTCTCCAGCGCCAGGCGTTCGTCTTCCAATTTTTCCCGCTCCTTGGCCAGTCTTTTTTGTTCTTCCAGCTGTGCGCGCTGTTCTTCGAGTTCGGCCCTTTCCTCTGCGAGGCGTTTCTTTTCATCGTCAATTCTCGACGAGTCTTTGTGTGCCGAAGGCTTATGCTTGACAGACGGTGTGGCGGCGGCGACAAAAACGAACTCGCCTTCGCCGTCAATATTGCCGTATTGCGGAATTTGTTTATTCCTGGTCTGTCTTGACACTTTTGGTTTTACGTAGGAGGAAATATCGCTGAAAGTAACATAGCCCTTTTCACTTTGGTCGGCGGCGCCGTCGAGCGCTTCGAGCACATATTTGGTAAAAACGCCGTGACTGCCTTCTTCATGGGCCAGTTCACCGCGGCCTCCGGCCACCAGCATCTGATGGGCTTTCCGGGAGGTAATTTTGCGCAGGTAATCCTTTTCATGCGGCGGAATGGAACCGGAGCGGGTAAGGCCTAAACCAGCGTAGCAGGAATCAATCAGGTAAAGAACGTGTTTGGCTCTCATGCGCCGGGAAAAAACCCGCACCTGATCCATGGAAATCGCGGTGGAAAATATGTTAGTCGTATCGGCATCAACGGGAATGATATAGCCCATCTGGCTGTCGTCACCCAGTTGTTCGGTCTGGCCGTGGCCGGCAAAGAAAATGATGACCCGGTCGTTCTTTTCCACTTTGCGGGGAAGCTCATCACCGAGTATCTTCAGGATGTTGTCTCTGGTGGCATGTTGATTAATGAGGCTGATGGTTGCAAAACCCAGCGCCTTTAATTTTTTTTCCATGGCATTGGCGTCGTTTACCGCGTATTCCAGCGACGGCCACTTTTCGTAATTGTTGATGCCGATGACTACGGCGTAACTTTTGCCATAAAGTTCGCCGAATTCGCCGGGACTTTTCGCGGTGACTTTTACCCCCCGGCCGGCTTTCGCCGCGCACAAATGAACCGGCAGGCAGAGAATTGCCAGAACAAGAATTGCCGGAATGATTATTTTGCTTTTCATGGCATTGCTCCTTTATAAGATTATGGCGGTTACCGGAAAAAATCCATGATATAAAGGATAATCCTATTTATTTTCAGACACAAGAAAAAAGTTGTGGAAAACCGGCTTGAATAAAGTTGAAAATTAGGCTAGAAAATGTTCGCAGACAAAGGCTAAAGGGGAACGTTCAATGAATTCGCAGCAAAAGAAAATAAGAGAGTTACTGAAAGAGCGGCGGGCGATTCTGCTTGTTCATTATTACCAGCGTCCGGAAATCCAGGAAATTGCCGATGTGTTGGGTGATTCGCTCGCGCTGAGCATGGCGGCGGCGAAAAACGACGCCGCGGTGATTGTTTTTGCCGGAGTGCATTTCATGGCGCAAAGCGCGGCGCTTTTAGCTCCGGACAAAACCGTTCTGCTGCCGCGCCCGGATGCGGGATGTCCTCTGGCGGATATGGCGTCCGTCGAATCAGTGCAAAAGATGAAAAGCAAGGAACACGACGCCTGCTTTGTTACATACATCAATTCCACCGCTGAAGTAAAAGCGGCGAGCGATGTCTGCTGCACATCTTCCAATGCCGTCGCAGTTGTCAATTCCGTGAAGGACAAAAGAAAAATTATTATGCTGCCGGACGGCAATCTGGCGCGCTGGGTTTCCCGGCAAACAGATAAAGAAATAATCGCCTGGCCGGGATATTGTCCTGTCCACCATTTTTTAAAAGCGGCGGATGTGGCTGCGAAAAAACGCCAATATCCCTCCGCCCCTTTTGCCGCTCATCCGGAGTGCCCGGCGGAAATATTAGCGCTGGCTGATTTTGTGGGCAGCACCGGCGCCATTTTACAATTTGCCAGGACGAGCTCCGCGCCGGAAATAATCATCGGCACGGAAGAGGGAATATTGACGGAATTGCAAAAGCAGAATCCCGGGAAAAAATTCATCATGGCCTCCCCGCAACTGGTATGCCACGATATGAAAAAAACAACTCTGGACGATATTGAAAAATCACTGGTGGCAATGCAGCCGGTAATCACCGTGCCGGAAGAAATCAGGGCATCGGCAAGAAGGGCGCTCGACGGGATGCTGGCCGTATCCTGACTGCCTAAGAATCAAGAGCTTCCCGCACTTTAACAAGAAGATCGGAAGGCATAACCGGTTTCTGCAGGTAGGACGCATTCGTGTTGTCCAGTTCCTGATGGTTGATTATCTCAGCTGAATAACCGCTCATAAAAATAGTTTTCATTTGCGGTTTAATCATTCGAATTGCGAAAAATACTTCTTTGCCGTTTTTCTTGGGCATTATTACATCAAGCAACACCAGCTTAATTTTATCTTTGTTTTCGCTGAGTTTGTCTATCGCTTCTTCCCCATCGGCGGCGGCAATTATCTGATAGCCGTGATTTGTTAATATGGTTGAGATAAGCTCCCGGATTTCCGGATTATCCTCGGCCAGCAGAATAGTTTCGGTTCCGCCTTTAATTATCGCCGGTTTATTTAAATTCTTTTCATCATCAATGGCGGTGGTGGTTATCGGCAATAAAATACGCAAAGTTGTGCCCTTGCTTTTCTCGCTGTAAACATTGATGTGTCCCTGGTGCTTTTTTACGATGCCGTAAACCGTTGCCAGCCCCAGCCCTGTTCCCTTGCCCTGTTCCTTCGTGGTAAAAAAAGGTTCGAATATTTTTTCCTTGGTTTTTGCATCCATGCCGATGCCATTATCGGACGCCGAAAGCAGTGCATACATGCCCGGTTCCCCGTAGCCGTAAACTCTGACAAACTCCCTGTCAATTTCCACTAATTCGGTTTCGATGATCAGACGGCCGCCTTTGGGCATGGCATCGCGGGCATTGGTGACGAGATTCATCAATACCTGTTCCAACTGTCCTCTATACACCATTACCGGCAGAGGTTTTTTTGTCAATTTTGTCTGCAGCTCAATATCCTCGCGCAGGATGCGCAGAAGGAATTTTTGAAAATTGGCGACCAGTGTATTGAGATTGACGGTTGTAAGATTAACAGTCTGCTTTCTGCTGAACGCCAGCAGGCTTTGTGTTAAAATCGTTGCTTTTTCCGAAGATTCCAGGATGAGCTTGAGATAATGCCGCGCGGGGTCGTCTTCATTCATCTTTATCATGGCGAGATGGGCATAACCGATTATTGCCGTCAGTATATTGTTGAAATCGTGGGCGACTCCGCCCGCCAGCTGCCCTATTCCTTCCAGTTTTTGTGATTGTCTTAACTGCTCCTCCAGCTTTTGCCTCTCCGATACGTCTTCGGCGATAGCCATGAAATGAGTGATAACGCCCTGTGAATTTTTTACCGGGGAAATTGACATATATTCCCAGTAAAGCTCCCCGGTTTTTCTCCTGTTGCATAATTCTCCCTGCCAGACATTTCCTCCGGTAATCGTTTCGCATATTTTATTGTAGATTTCCGGCGGGTTGTTTTCGGAGTATTGAAAGATATGGAATTTTCTGCCGACTACTTCTTCCGCAGAGTATCCTGACGTACGGCACAAATTCGGATTGACGTATTCGATATTACCCTGCAAATCAGTGATGATAATGGAAACAGGGCTTTCCTCGATGGCATGTGTCAACTTCAGCAGTTTTTCTTCCGCTTTTTTATGCTCGGTAATTTCCTTTTGCAGTTCATGATTGACCTTATTCAGAGCCACTATCTTTTTTTCCAGTTTATTAAAAAGAATCTCGTTGTATTGCCGGAAAAATTCCATTTCCTCACCCAATGGTCTTTCCGTTTCCGGCGTTGCTTCCTGTTTCTGCCGCAGAACATCGTTAATGGCCTTCAGAAAAATTTCCGGTTCCTGCGGCTTGATGATAAAGCGTTTTGCCCCCAGGCTCAGGGCAAAGGCTTCGTCCTGCGGTTCGGTATAGGTGGCCGTGTAAAAAATAAGAGGAATATGGCGGAGCTTCTCATCCGACATCCATTCCCGGCACAGGGAAAATCCGTCCATTACCGGCATCAGGATGTCGGTAATAATCAAATCCGGCGGAGCGGCAACGGCCTTTTGCAGAGCCTCGGCGCCGTTTCGCGCGGTGGTTACTTCCATGTCGTGTCCGGCAAGAAGCTGCTCGAGCAGGTAGAGATTATCGTTGTTGTCGTCAGCCAATATTATTTTCATAAGGTTTTCTCCGCCTCTGTTAAATGGACAGATGCTGCTCAACTTGTTTGATAAAAGTATCAGGATTGATGGGCTTTTCTATATAACCGGTGCAGCCCGCTGTTATTGTTTTCTCGCGGTCTCCCGTCATGGCGTAGGATGTGACCGCAACAATGGGAACATGGCACAAATCACCCTGCAAACGCAGACGGCGAGCCACCTCGTAGCCGTCCATCAGCGGCAACTGAATATCCAGCAAAATCAAGATCGGTTTTTCGCGGGCAGCCACAGCAATGCCGCTCTGGCCGTCGAGGGCGGTAAGTACTTCATAGCCGCTGTTCTCCAGCAGGAATTTTACCAGATAAAGGTTTTGCTCATTGTCTTCGATAACCAGGATTTTTCCCTTCATATTGCCTTTCTTCCTTTCGCGGAGTTCATTGGGCGGAACCAGGGGGCGTTTTCTGACGCGGCAAAACAAAACTGAAAGTACTGCCTTTGCCCCAGGTGCTTGTTACGGTGATTTCTCCTCCCAGCAATTCGCCAAGTTTTTTGCATATCGAAAGGCCCAGTCCCGTGCCTTCATATCTCCGGGTAATTCCGGAATCAATCTGCTGGAAGGCGTTAAAAAGTTTGCCCATATCTTCGTCCTTGATGCCGATGCCCGTATCAACGACACTAATGATTATTTTTTCGCCGGCCTCTTCGCATTTCACCGAAACGGAACCTTTTTCCGTAAACTTAATGGCATTGTTGAGTAAATTGAGCAGGATTTGTTCCACGCGGCGCTGGTCGCTTTCAATTGTTTCCGGGTTAATATTAATTGCCACATTGATTTTCAGATTCTTTTTTTCGGCAAGCGGCAAAACAGTTTTGACAATTTTTTCAATGGATGCCGGCAGATTGAATTTTTCAAAGATTACTGTCGCCTGCCCGGCTTCTATCTTGGAAATATCAAGCACATCGTTTATCAGTTCCAGTAAATGCCGGGCGCTGCTGCTGACCATGCCCAGCTGTTTTATCTGTTCGTCGTTGAGCGGCCCGGCCAGTTTCTGCGCTAAAATTCCTGTAAAACCGATAATGGAATTCAGGGGAGTGCGCAATTCGTGTGACATGGTGGCAAGAAACGCCGATTTCAGGCGATCGGCTTCTCTGGCTTTTTTCATGGCGTCCGCTAATTCCGCCGTGCGCACGTCTACCAGTTCCTCCAGCTTTTCGCGTTGATTTACTCTTTCTATTTCAGCCAGCTTCCGTTCGGTAATATCTTCTATTGTGCCTTCGTAATGCGATATTTTTCCTTCTTCATCATAGACAGCCTTGCCATGCAGCGATATCCAGAAATGCGAACCGTCGCGCCTTTTGTATTCCAGTGGAAAACCCCGAACTGTTTTTCCCCCGGCAAACAAACTCATTAATTTCAATCTTTCGGCGGGATCAACATAAACCTCGTTTTGAATATCCTTAATGCCGGCAATCATCGCGGCGGGGGTTTCATAACCGAAGATGTGCGCCAGCGCCGGATTAACGTTGATGTAACGGCCATCAGGCGTACTCTGGTAAATTCCCATGGAGGAGTTGTCAAATATCTCGCGGTATTTCTTTTCCGACAGGCGCAGCTGGTAAGTGCGCGCGTTTACCTGCCTCTTCAGAATAATGCTTCCCCCGATGCTGATGAGCAGAATAATGCTCACGACAAGGCCGAAGATTTTCAGCCAGAGCGGAAACCGGAAACCGACTTGTTCCGAAGTCCAGCGTTTCATGGTCTGGTAATAAATTGATTGCGAATCGGTTTTCATTTTTGCCAGATGCCGGTCAATGGTGTTTAATAGCTGCTTATTAGTTCCTTTGGCTGTAGCGAAAAAGAGAGAAGAAGGCTCGAAGACGACAGCCGTATCCACCAGACCGTACTTTCGGGCATGCATTATTCCGTAAAATTGGTTGGTGATGGCGGCGTCGGCCTTTCCCTGGGCTACAATTTCAAACATGGTTTTATAATCGGGCACTGTAATCAGGCTGGTATTTAATCCGAAGCCCTCGCTGAAGCGAATAAAAGCTTCCTGCTGGACCGACTGATCCAGGAGGGCGATGCGTTTTTCCTTAAGATCAAGGAGGGATTGAATTCCGCTGCCTTTGCGGGCATAAGCCTGGAACCAGGAGGACATGACCGGCGTTTTGTGAAAATCGAATATTTTGGCCCGTTGTGCGGTATAGGCCACATCCGGCATAAAATCAATTTCGCCTCTGGCCAGGCGTTGCAAGCCTTCCGACCAGGTGCCCGGTACATATTCCAGATTCCACCCTTCTTTTTTTGCAATATATTCAATAATGTCAATAAACATTCCGGAAGGCCGCCCCTCCGGAGACGTGAATATCTTCGGCTCATTTTCATAGGTTCCCACTTTGACAATCATGGCATCGGGCGCCGCAAAAACAACCGGAAAACAATTGATGAAAAAAATAAAGATAAGAAGAAAATACGGCAGCGCGGAATGTCTGCCCGGTTTTTGATAGATACCCTGGCGCGATAAGATATTGCTCATAATTTAATGGTCACCTGAAATCCGAAAAGATGTCTTGCCAATTCCCAGTGATCGTTCACATTAGCAAAATCTACCCGGTAATATGGACCCATCGAGATATATTTGTCAATTTCTTTCATTATGCCGAATTTTATCCTGTTTAAAGTAATTTGCCTGTTGTAATTTTCGTAGTACATTTCCCAACCGCAATAAGGTTGCAGAAAAATATCGGGGCGCGCTATTTCCAGATAATTTTTCAAACGATAATCATGCCAATCATCGTTGATTCGGTATTCGCAGCGGATTTGATTAGTTATTTTGAAATTATGGATAGCGGTGGAAAAATTGATATTGATGCTCGGCCTTTGCTCCAACAGCCATTTGCCCGGTTCGCTCTTCGTGTATCCCTGCTGGTAGTAAAAAACAAAAGCCAGCCATTTTACCGGTGTCTGATAGACAATGCCTGTTCCCCATTCCAGATAGTCGTAATTGGACATATCCCTGTCGGCCTGCATAAATACATAGGATAAAAATCGAAATTTATCATTGATGGTGTATTGAAAATTTAAATCGGTCCGCAATGAATTGTCGGTGTCGGCGTAAACACTGGAAAAACCGCCGGACAGAGCCGGCGACAAGAGAATAATTAGTAGCACCGCTTGTAAGTAGTTCTTCATTTCTCTCATGAATCCCCACTTTCTCTCTGGAATTTATTATAGGAAGAATAATGCGGTGCGTCAACGTAATTGTTATGTTTTCAATAATTTAAGTGAAAACCGCGCAAGCGGCGAGGGAAGGGGCGGGTATAAAAGAAGGCCGGACAAGCCTGTCTGTAACAGACCGTCCAGCCCTGCTGGTGTTATTCTATTTGTGGAACTGCTGTTTTTGCGCCAGGTTTTAAGCTTTGGCAGCCGTGAGCAGTTTCTTTGCCATATCAGTTTTTTCCCAGCGGTAATTATCCATGAAAAATGTCCGGGGAATTCTGCGGTAAATGTCACTGCTTAGCAGGCCGAATTTTTCAATCATTCCCATTGGCGTCAGATCGAAGAGCCGGCCGATGATTTTCCCCAGTTTTTCATCCGGTATTTTGCCGGTGCCGAACGTGTTGACATAAACGGAAAACGGATCAGCAATACCGATGGCATAAGCCAGCTGCACGGCGCATTTGGTAGCCAGCCCCGCCGCCACAATGTTTTTGGCAACGTAGCGGGCGCCGAAAGCGGCCGAACAATCAACTTTTTCCGGTGTCTTATTGACGACAGCGCCGCCGCCCAGCTGGGCGCCGGGATAGCCGCCATAAAACTGCACAACCAGCTTGCGGCCGGTAACGCCGGAGTCCGCCGCGCTGCACGAGTTAATGGCGTTCCATTCGCCGGTGGGATTGAACAGAAATTCCGTTTTCTTGTCTACGCAATCCCCGAGGCAGGCAAAAGCAATTTTTTTCGCGGCGTCGCGCACCGCATTTTTACTGCCCTTGACGAAGCGGTAATCAATCGAATTGGACATCAGGACTTTAGCGACACGCAGGGGCTTGCCGGTTTTGATGTCATAATCAACAGAGACCTGTCCTTTACCGTCCGGCGCGAACATGGGATTCTGGCAGTATTCAAAAGCGCGCATCATTTTATTGACAAGAACGTAAGGCAGGGGCAGCATTTCCGGCGTTTCATCCGTCGCAAAGCCATACATAATGCCCTGATCGCCCGCTCCTATTTCGTGGTCTTTGTTCAAAAGGCAGCTGGTGCCCTGATTGATATCCGGCGACTGGGGAATAATGGCATTGAGCACTCCCATCAGATGTCCGTTGAGACCGACAGCCGCGTGATTATAACCAAGATCGAGAACCGACTGGCGCGCGATTTCGTCAATATCAACAAAAACGCGGGTGCGCACTTCACCGCCCACCAGACAAATTCCCTTGCCCAGAAAAACTTCAATGCCGCAATGAGGCATATTGGCGAGATTCAGTCCCAGTTTCTTTTCTTTATCCAGAATGGCTGCAATTACATTGGCTGCAATAATATCGGCAACCAAATCGGGATGACCAACTTTGACGCTTTCCGATGAAATCTGCATAATATTTTCTCCTTATCAATAATTTTTTGTTTATCTTTAATCAGATTACTGCCGTTTCGGTTTCAAAGGATAACGCAGCGGCAAGGAGGAGGCACCGCATGGTCGAAGGGCAACAAAGTTAGCCTTCGAGCGCGAACCGGCATAAAAAAACCCGTGCCGAAGCACGGGTTCAATTGATTTATCATTGACTCTTCAGTGCTTTAGCACATTTATAAAGCGGAGCAATTTACTTTTAAATCACCGCTTGCCGGTAACCATATCAAATTAACAGGTAAAAGCAAGAAAAAAATTATAGCTCAACATATTGCTAATAATTCAAAATGTTTATGTCTGGCAAGCCGTTAAAAAGTGTATTCCAGGCTCATCATGACGTTCGTTTGTTCCGACCACACCTTGACGCCGTTGGTAAAACTGAAATCTATTCCAAAAGGTTCATTCACCAGGCGGTGCGAACCAGTTGTCATTATGCGAACGTATTCCGCGCCGATGTTTGCATTGAGGTTTTGGGTTAGCCCGATTTGCAGATTGGCGGAAGCGTGCCAGGCGTCGCCCGATGTCTTTTCACAGGTTATGCGCTTGCCCGCCCGCAGCAGGTGATAATCTTCATTACTGGCGTCAACATAGGCCCAATCCAGTTGCAGATTCAAACTGAGGCGCGATAAACGAAAAGGTTTGCCCAGGGCGAAACCGGCCCTTAATCCGGCAAAGTAATGCCAGTAGGTCTGTTCGAAGTTGATGCCGTCACCCGGCAGATCAAGCGGCGGCGTGGTATCCCCCGGCGCAGGATAAGACTGAACGCCGTCGTGTGTGACGAGCGAAAAACGCTGCCAGCGTAATCCCACGACAGGCCGCAAATCAATTCCGGCGGGCAAGTTCAGCCAATCGGAGATTTTCAGGTCAATAGCGCCGTGCACAATATAACTCGGTTCCATCCGGCAGGAAGATTCGGAATAAATGGTTTTTATCTGGGGACTGGCACCGTCATCCCAGTCGGAATCCATAAAGACGCCGGTGGAGTTGCTGGAAATGTTCCGGAACGCTTCCAACTCCGCGGAAAATCTGGAAAAGTTGCGTCTCACAGCTGCGCCAGTCCATAATGTGTTAAGGGGAAATTCCAGACGGCTCAACGGAACCTGATAGGGAGGAAAAGGATTGCCGAATTCATAGGAGGTGTGGCTGCTGAAGAAATATTTTGTCTGCCAGGAGACCGACCAGTGTTTTACGGGGACTTCTTTAATTTCTGCTAAATCAGCAGCGGCCGGGGTAAAACTGCTCAATATCAGCGATATTATAAGTAACAAGGTAAAGCGTTGCATCTGGAAATATATCCCCGGTTTCCTGCCGATTTGGTAGTTGTTGCCGCAGAGCACTATAAAAATAACAATTCCGTCTGTCAATGTAATAATGCCGGCACGCGGATGGCCGTCGGAAAAAGAACAATCCTCCGGCGGAGAACTGCTTGACACCGGACATGGCTTTTCTATATAAGTTTAAGCAAATTCTCCCGGGAAGTGTTTATGCTTATCATTGATTCCATCTTAACAGCCTCCGGCAGCGTCAGGATTCAGGATTTATTTGATATCGCGATTATCGCCGTGATGATATCCGTACTGTTGACCTGGTTCAAAAGCCGGGCTTCCCGCTTTGTCCTGATTGGAATCATCCTGCTGGGAGCGGTTTATATCGTTGCCCGTTTTTTTAACCTTTACCTGACTACCATTGTTTTGCAGGGTTTTTTTGCAATCTTGATTTTTGTGCTGGTGGTTATCTTCCAGGAAGACCTGCGCGCTTTTTT